>RFJO01000080.1 GCA_003694495.1 Candidatus Woesearchaeota archaeon | reverse complement strand
GTTGGTTCTTGTGCTGGCTGTTGAGAACTTTCTTGTACTGGTTGTTGTGTTGGTTGGTTTTGTTTTAAAGAATTGAAAGCTTCGTCAATGTCTTGAACAGGAATATTTTGGTCAGTTAAAGCTTTTCTAATTTGTTCTTTTGTAAAACCTTTGGAAAGGTTTTCTTTAACGTAATTGTAAATCTGTTCGTTCATTACGTTTAATTTAAGGACATTAATCATTTATAAAAGTTATTGAAAGTTGGCTAAGTAATTACAAACAATGGGCAACAAGCAAACAAAAAAAGTTTATATAGTAAAAAAACAATTATACATAATTAAAGGAGGTGGGAAAATGGCAAAAGAGTTGTGGGACCCGTTCAAAGAAATGGAAGAGTTTAGAAAAAAAGTTGATAAAATGTTTAACGATTTCTGGAGCACAAGCGTTTTTCCAAAAAATTTGAGGATAAGGGAGCCTTTGGTAGACGTAATTGACAACAAGAATGCGTATGTTGCTAAGATTGACTTGCCAGGGGTTGACCCGAAAAATGTTGTAGTGAACATTGACAAAAATAAAGTTGAAGTAAAGGCGGAAAATAAAGTCAAAAAAGAAGAAAAGAAAAAGAACTATTTCAAAAAGGAAAGATCTTACACAGGGTTCTATAAAGCGTTTACATTGCCTGAGGCTGTCAATGCAGAAAAAACCAAGATGGATTTTAAGGACGGAGTGTTGTCGTTAACATTGCCCAAACTGAAGTTGCCGAAAAAGAAAGTTTTAAGGCTGAAATAAGAAAAATTTTATAAATTTTTGTTTTATTCCTTTACTTCTTATGAAATGGGAACCACCTAAAGGAACAGTTTTATTGGATGATTTGAAAAAGGTTCACCCTGAAAAGGGTGTGTATGATTTTGCAAGGTTTAAAAGAAAAAAACTAAAAGTTAAACATGATAATACGCTAAATATTCTTAGGAATTTGTATCAGGGAGTTTATAATCCTATTGTTGATGCCAAACCTAAACCAGAACCACTACAAAAAAGCCTAAAATTTCCAGAATTTGTTGGTGACTTAAAAAGTTCTCAATTAGAAACAATTGTTAAAGGTGTGAAAACTGAAACAATTACATCTGAAAATTATCCAGAGATTGTGCTGAGATTATTGTCAGTGTTGAACCCGCATGGCTCAAATTTTATCTTTTACCACACAGAAACAGTAGATTCAAGCTGGCAAAATGAAGGGTGGTTTGAGTATAGAGGATTTGAACATAAAAATGATGAATACTGGTTTAAAATAAATACTGATTATTTAGGGATTGGATTGAAAAAAGATGCTGAATATGATTTTGCGTTTGATCAGAAGTATGCTATATATATTCATTCATCAGCTGGGAATGGTTATATTTTGGCCAAGTCAAAGCGAAAGGTTTAAATATGACGTGTTAAATTTACCTAATAAAACCCAATATTACTACGCCAAAAGGCAGTAGGAGGGAGACAAATGAATGATAAAGAAGTATTAAATGCAGTAAAACAGCTGAGAAGTTCTGAAAATAAGAAAAAGTTTAACCAAACTGTAGATTTCGTGGTTAACCTTAAAAACCTTAACTTGAAAAAGCCTGATGAAAAAGTTGATTTATATGTCCAATTGCCTAATGGAAGAGGTAAAAAAGTTAAGGTGTGCATGTTTGCAGATGAAGCAACATTGTTGCAAGCGCAAAAAGTCTTTGATAAGGTGGTTGATAAAGCAGAGTTTGTTAAGTATGCTAAAGATAAAAAACTAGTTAAAAAGCTTGCATCTGAGTTTGATTTCTTTGTTGCACAGGCAAACTTAATGCCTGAAGTGGCTAAGACATTTGGTAGAGTTTTGGGACAGAAAGGGAAAATGCCTAATCCTAAGGCTGGGTGTGTTGTGCCGGACAAGGTTGACCTGAAAGCAGTGTATGATAGGCTACAAAAAACAGTAAGGTTGCAAACAAAAAATGAACTTGCTGTAAAGTGTCCGGTTGGTACAGAAGATATGCAGGATGAAAAACTTGTTGAAAACGTAATGGCAGTTTATAATAATTTATTAAGAAGTCTTCCGCAAGGAGAAAATAATATGAAAGCAGTGTTGTTGAAATTGACAATGAGCCCTGCAGTTAAGGTAGGTGGTGCAAATGAGTAAGCCTAAAGCATTTGTATCTGAAGCAAAGAAAAAAGAAGTGCAGAAGCTTAAACAGTTGATGAAGAGTTATCCGATAATAGGTATAGTAGATATGGAAAACTTGCCTGCACCGCAGCTGCTTAAAATGAAAAACCAACTTGCAGGGAAAGCAGTAGTGAGAATGAGTAAAGGAAGGCTTATAAAAGTTGCAATAGATGAACTTAAGTCAGAAATAAACGGTATCGAAAAACTTAAAGAGTATATAAGAGGAATGCCGGCGTTGATACTTACAAAAGAAAACCCATTCAAGTTGTTTAAGACTTTGCAGAAAAGTAAATCATCTGCACCTGCTAAGCCAGGACAGGTTGCGCCGTTTGATATAGTTGTTCAGGCTGGACCTACAAGTTTTGCACCTGGACCAATAATAGGTGAACTTGGTTCAATGGGCATAAAAACAGCTATAGAAGATGGAAAAGTAGCAATAAAAGCAGACAAAGTCTTGGTTCAAGAAGGGGAAACAATTAATGAGAAGCAAGCAGCTTTATTGTCTAGGCTTGGTATTGAACCGATGGAGGTTGGATTGAATTTGATTGCAGTGCTTGAAGATGGTACTGTGTTTACAAGGAAAATACTAGCCGTGGATGAGAAAGAGTATGTGGATAATATTAAAGCTATGAGTGCTGAAGCATTCAATCTTGCAATGTTTATTGCTTATCCATGTGAAGACACAATCAAGATGCTAATTGCTAAAGCCTCAAGGGAAGCCAACGGACTTGCAGATTCTCAGGATATCTTAACTGAGGAAAATGTGGGTAGGATCTTGGCTAAAGCCGAGAGGCAAGGGCAAACGCTAAAAGCTAAAGCAAAAATAGAATGATCGGAGGATATGAAAAATGATCTATGTATATGCTGCAATGTTGCTGCATAAGGCAGGAAAAAACGTAGACGAAGCGTCTGTTAAGAAAGTTTTAGAAGCAGCTGGAGTTACTCCAGACGAAGGAAGAGTTAAAGCATTAGTTGCTGCATTAGACGGCGTTGACATTGATGCTGCAATAAAGGAAGCAGCTTCAGTGCAAGTGGCAGCTGCACCAAGTGCACCGGCCGAAGGCGCGCCAGCAGCTGAAGAAAAGAAAGAAGAAAAGAAAGAAGAGAAAAAGGATGATACTCAAGCTGCAGCAGGGTTAGGTGCTTTGTTTGGTTAAAACTTTTATTTTTATTTTTTTAATTAAAAGACGCACAAAAAACGAATGAAGTGGTTCGTATGACAAAAGAAAAAAAGGATTCAATAAATGATGCTTCAGAAGAACTCAAAGAAAAGAAAGTTGAAGCTGAAGTTAGTTCTAAAGATGAATTAAATAATCAGGAAGAGGTTAATCCTGACAAAGAATCTAGACAAGATAACGATAAGGACCAGAAAAAAACTGAGCAAGAAGAAAATTCTAAAGAAGATAAAAAAATAGAACAGAATAATCCTGAACTGAATGAGTTTATAGAGAAGATTAAGTCTTATAC
>RFJO01000001.1 GCA_003694495.1 Candidatus Woesearchaeota archaeon | reverse complement strand
GAATTTTTTCCTTTGTCTGAACAACAAGTGTCAAGCAATGATAAATTGTCATATCCAATAAAAGAGATAAAGGCTGAACATTTGCAAAATAAGTTGGTTGATCTGCGTTACTTGAATTATAAGAAAAAAATTGTTTTTAAAGACCTGAAAAGAATTAATTTTAAAAAATTAAATTCTAATTATGATTTTAAATGGCAAAGGAATGTTTTGGGTGTTCACAGGTTTGAATCTTCTATCTTCTTTGATCAAAAAGCACAACATCTTATGTGTGATAGTTTGCAAGGGATATGCCAAATGGGAAATGTTGTGATATTCCAGGATAAAAATTTAGCTTGTAAAACATCTACAAATTGTCCTAGTGGAAAATTTTGTTTGCAAGGAAAGTGTGTAGATAAGAAAAAAGATTGTCCCATTTATCAAACAAGGATGAGTTTATGTAATGGCCCTGAAATAAAACTGCATTTTGCAGGTGAAGGCTTAACATCAAGCCAAGTAAAATCACAACTTGATAAGATATTGCCTACTTTTTTTTCAGTGTATCCATATAATGAAATTAAAGACTGTTTTACCATAACTTATTCTTCGCAAAATAAAAAAGAAGAAGATTCATGCAATTATCAAAATGCTGATGTTGCAGTATTCTTAAGGCCGCAATTTGGCAGGTCTGCAACTGAAAAAGGATCAAATACAATAGTTTTATTTTTGTTCCATCAATCTCATCCGGGATATGTTTTAGCACACGAATTGGGGCATGCTATAGCGTCGTTGTCAGATGAATATTATGAAGAAGCTCAGTCGCCGATTGCTGGGTTGAATTGTTTGCCAATTAAGCCAGTAGAGGCATTTTCATCAGCTGAAGATGTTTGGGCAAAGTATGGTTTTTCAGGATTGGCTGATAAGGCAGTTAAAAATAATTGGGTTGGTTGTGGTTATCTTCCATCTAGACTGAAGGATAAGTTCATAAGGCCAAGCCAGAATTCAATAATGAATGATATAAATGGACAGAACGGGCATGAGTTTAATGCGTTGTCAAAAAAGATATTGCAACAAAAAATAAGGGAGAGGTTTAAATGAAAAAAATAATTTTTTTGTTTATTTTATTGTTAATCCCTGTAGCGATGGCTGAAGATGTTGCATACTTAAGTTTTTGGATTAATCTAACCAAAAATTCTGCTAATGTTTATTCTGAAGAGATTATTGATAACAACCCCTTAAGTTATGATTTAGATAATACGGCAGCTGAGCAATATAAAGTTATAGTTTATTCAGCTAATAATTCTGTGTTACAAACATTAAATTTAACAAAATCTTTTATTATCTATAATGACCCTGGCGGTATCGAGATAGCAGAAAGTGTACAAAAGAGGCTGGTTATTGATTATTTCCCTGAAGTGAAAAATTTTGTTATATATGATGGGAGAAAGTTAATCTTAGATTATGACCTTAGTATTTATAACCAATGTAACCTGGACAAGATTTGTGATCCACTTAAAGAAACAAAAGAAACTTGCCCTGAAGATTGTAAGCCTGAAGAGTTTGCAAAAGCTGTTGTTAAAAAAGTTATAATAGAAGAACCTGAAAAAAATGTTGCCAAACAAAAACAAGTTGTAAAGAAAGTGCCAAAAACAAAATCTAACAAAAATTTATTTGTAGTTATTAGTATAGTATTAATTTTAATCTTGATAATATTTATTTTACTTTTAAGAAAAACTAGAAAACAACAAGTTTTATAAACAATATCTTTATTTTCTTTTTTCATGGCTAGGATAGCTATAGTTGAAAGGGAAAAGTGTATCAATGGCAAAGCCTGTGATTTCATTTGCGGCAAATATTGTCCGATGAACAGGACAGATGCCGAATGTATTATAATTAACGAAAACGATAATAAGGCAGTAATAGATGAAAAACTGTGCACAGGTTGCGGGATTTGTATAAAAAAATGTCCGGCCAAGTGTATTGACATTGTAAACTTGCCTGAAAAGCTAAAAGAGAAGCCTATACACAGGTACGGGCAAAACATGTTTGAACTTTTCAGGTTGCCTATACCTAAAAAAGGCTACGTTGTAGGGATACTTGGAAGAAACGGGATTGGAAAAAGTACAGCATTAGCAATCCTTGCAGGCAGCTTAAAACCTAATCTTGGCGATTATGATAAAGAAGTTACAAAAGAGGATGTGATAAACCACTATTCTACAACTTATCTTGGTGAATATTTTAGAAAATTGTTTGAAGGAAAAGTTAAAGTGGCGTATAAGCCTCAAAGAATAGAACTTATACCGAAAATGTTTGAAGGGACTGTTGGCGAATTGTTGTATAAAGTGGATGAAAGGAATGTTGTGGATGACTATATGAATTTACTGGAGGTTGAACATTTAAAGGAAAGAAAACTTAATCAATTGTCGGGAGGGGAGTTGCAAAGAGTTGCAATAATAGCTACAGCAGCCAAAAATGCTGAAGTTTATTATTTTGATGAACCTGCCTCTTTTTGTGATATCACGACAAGGATAAAGGTTGCAAAGCTGATTAGGTCTTTACTTAATGAAAAATGTTCAATAATCGTGGTAGAACACGATCTTGCAACTTTGGACTATATCTCTGATGAAATACAAATAATATATGGTAAGCAAGGCGCTTACGGTGTTGTGTCACAAACAAAAGGCGTAAGCAGAGGAATAAACGAGTACCTTGACGGTTACCTCCCGGATGATAATGTAAGGTTTAGACCTTATCCAATAAAGTTTGAAGATGTTACAGAAGTCAAAGAATCGGAAAAAGAGATTTTGAAAGTTGTGCCGCCCTTAAAGAAATCTTTTGAAAATTTTGGCATGAGCGTTAGGCAAATTGAGCTAAAGAAAGGTGACGTGCTTGCAGTGATGGGTGCGAACGGGTTGGGTAAGACGACATTGTTGAATATGCTGGCAGGGGAAATTAAGCCGGATGAGGGGGAAGTTGAGAAGTTTAAGATATCTTACAAAGTACAGTACCCTGATCCGAATGTTGAAGGGACTGTGAGAGATGTATTAATGAATGCTGCAAAAAATAAGTTTCATACTGGGTGGTATAAGCAGAACATTTTGGATAAACTAGGTATGGAGAGAGTTATTGATAACCAAGTTAAAAACCTTTCAGGCGGGGAATTGCAAAAATTGTATATTGCTGTAACTTTGTCAAAAGATTGTGACATATACGCTTTTGATGAACCATCTGCGTTTATTGATGTCGAGGATAGACTAAAAGTCGCGGAAGTTATAAAAGAGTTTATGATAAAAAATGAAGTTGCGGCTATAGTTGTGGACCATGATGTGCAGTTTATTGATTACATTGCTGACTCAATGTTGGTGTTTGAAGGCAACCCTGGTGTTGAGGGGCACGTGTATGGGCCAGTGTCAAAGAGAGAAGGTATGAACCATGTGTTAAAAATGCTGGACATAACATATAGAAGAGATGCAACATCATTAAGGCCGAGGATAAACAAACCAAACTCGCAACTTGATAAGCAACAAAGAGAAAAAGGAGAGTATTATTATAACTGAATATATATTCTAGAGTTTAATTTTATTTATATAGTTGAACACTATTCTTT
>RFJO01000079.1 GCA_003694495.1 Candidatus Woesearchaeota archaeon | reverse complement strand
GGTTATGATAGGGCTGATTTGATTATGTCTTTATTGTTAAGAAAAAGGCATCTTTCACCAACACATAGTTCTACGTTGTATATACCTGATCTTAAAAATGATTTTTTGGTTATAGATAAAGTTCCTGATATATTTGTGTCAGGGCATATACATAAGACATCGGTAAGCAGTTATAAAAAAGTTTCAATGATATGCGGTTCATGTTGGCAAAGAAAAACGTCTTTCCAGGAAAAAGTCGGGCATAACCCTGAACCTTGCAGAGTGCCAATAATGAACCTGAAAACAATGCAAGTAAAAATCTTGAGGTTTGATGCATGAAAGTTGCAAGTGAGCAAATGGAACAGTATTTTAAAAACATAAATGATGAAGTTTTAAGAGTTTATGAAATAGCTAATAAAGCAAAAGCAAAAGGGTATGATCCAGAAGATAAAGTTACAGTGCCTCTTGCAAAAAATATGGCTGAGAGGGTAACCGGACTGATTTCAACAGTAGCGCCAGAGATAATCGGGACAGGGATTGTTGAAAGGATTGAAGAGTTAGAAAAACAGTATGGTTCGCAAGATTGGAGAGTTGCGTTGAAAATTGCAGAAGAAGTGGCTAAGGAAAAGTTTTGTAAGTTTGAGTCTAAAAAGAAAGCAATCGAAGTTGGAATAAGGATAGGGTTTGCTTATGTTACAGTAGGGGTAGTTGCTTCACCAATTGAAGGGTTTGTTGAAATTAAGTTTAAGAAAAGAAAAGATAACGGAAAAGAGTATTTTTGTCCAATGTATTCAGGGCCTATAAGGAGCGCTGGCGGAACTGGTGCAAGTGTTTCTGCTTTGATAATTGATTATGTGAGGAAAAAGTTAGGTTATGCTGAATATGATGCAACTGATAAGGAAATTAAAAGGGCTTATACTGAGTTGTGTGATTATCATGAAAGGGTTACCAATCTACAATATTTTCCTTCAGAGGAAGAGGTTAGTTTTATGATGAAAAATTTGCCAATACAAATTAACGGCGATGCATCGGAAAAGTATGAAGTTAGTAATTATAAAGATCTTGACAGGATTGAAACTAATAGGATAAGGAATGGGTTTTGTTTGATGATTGCTGAATGTTTGTGTTTGAAAGCACCAAAAGTGTGGAAGCAGCTGAATAAGTGGGGGAAAGATTTTGATATGGATCAGTGGTTTTTTATGAAAGAGTTTGTTGAGTTGCAAAAGAAGATTAAAGCTAAAGGTAGCGTTAAAACTGATGTTAAAGAAAAAGAAGATAAAATTACACCTGATTTTGTATATTTGAAAGATGTTGTTGCAGGAAGGCCGGTGTTGAGTTATCCATTAAAAAGTGGAGGGTTTAGGCTTAGGTATGGAAGAGCAAGAACAACAGGGTTATCTTCTGATGCTATACATCCGGCAACAATGGTTATATTAGATGACTTTATGGCGATAGGCACTCAGATGAAAACTGAAAGGCCGGGGAAAAGTACTGTGTTTTCTTCCTGTGATAAGATTGATGGGCCTATAGTAAAACTTAAAGATGGTTCAGTTGTAAAGTTGCAAAGTTTTGAAGAAGCTAAGAAAGTTAACAAGAGTGTGACAGAAATATTGTACCTTGGAGATATATTAGTTAACTATGGCGATTTTTTAAACAGGGCGCATAAACTTATACCGCCAGGGTTTGTGGAAGAATGGTGGGTGTTGTATCTTGAAAATAAAGTCAAAGATGAAGATAAAAATCTTTTGAATGATCCTTTTAATCTTAGTTTTGATAAAAGTTATGAATTGTCTAAAAAGTATGATGTTCCATTGCACCCAAGGTGGATATATTATTGGAATTCGATAACTAAAGATGATTTTTTAAAATTGTATGAAGCACTTAAAACTGCTGCTTATAAGGATGGTAAATTGATATTGGCAAAGTTTGATGATAATGTGAAAAGGTCGCTTGAACTGATTGGTTTGCCGCATAAGCTTGTTTCAAATGAATTTGTAGTTGTTGAAGGTGATGATGCAAAAGCTTTAATGTGTAACTTAGGCAATTTTGAAAAAGTTCCTAAAGGAGATGATGTACTAGAGATGGTTAATTCTTTGTCAGATGTTAAGATTAAGGATAAGTGCGGACATTTTATTGGCGGAAGAATGGGGAGGCCTGAAAAGGCTAAGATGAGAAAATTGAAAAGTTCGCCGCATGGGTTGTTTCCAATCGGAGATGAGGGTGGAAGGTTAAGATGTTTTCAAAGTGCACTGGAAAAGGGAAAAGTTGTTTCAGATTTTCCAATATTTTATTGTGAAAAATGCAATGCTGAAACTATCTATAAAGTGTGTGAAATTTGTGGGGAAAAAGCGGTAAAAAAATATTATTGTCCTAAATGTAAGTCTATAAATGATGATAAAATTTGTAAAGTTAAGGATGCAAACGGTGAACATGGTGAGTGTATGCCTTACAAAAGAACTGCAATAGATATTAACTTTTATTTTAATAAGGCTTTAGAAAAAGCATCGTTGAAAAATTATCCTGATTTGATAAAAGGTATAAGAGGTACAACTAACAATGAGCATATACCTGAACATTTACTAAAATCTATTTTAAGAGCTAAGCATAATATTCATGTAAACAAGGACGGGACAACGAGGTATGATATGATTGAAATGTCTATAACACATTTCAAACCTAAAGAGGTTGGGGTTAGTGTTGAAAAAATTAAAGAGATTGGTTACACTAAAGATTGTTACGGAGAAGAATTGGTAAGTGATGAACAAATACTTGAAATTAAACCTCAAGATGTAATATTGCCTTCATGTGTTGAGTCGCCGGATGATACCTGTGAAAATGTTCTTATGTCTGTTGCTAAGTTTATAGACGATTTGTTGGTAGGGTTGTATGGGTTGGAACCTTATTATAATGTTCAAACAAAGAACGATTTAGTGGGCAAACTTTGTGTGGCCATGTCGCCGCATACTTCTGCAGGGATTGTGTGCAGGATTGTTGGGTTTTCAAAGGTTCAAGGTTTCCTTGCACATCCATATTTGCATAGTATAATGAGGAGGGATTGTGATGGTGATGAGGCTGCCGTAATGCTGTTAATGGATCACTTGTTGAATTTTTCAAGGTTGTATCTTCCAAATTCAAGAGGTTCTACACAAGATGCGCCGTTAGTTTTAACTTCAAGATTGATACCAACTGAGGTTGATGATATGGTGTTTGACATGGATACTGTGTGGAGGTATAACCTGGATTTTTATGAAGCTGCCGAGAACTGGAAGTATCCTTGGGATGTTAAGATAGAAGTTATTAATGATAGGCTTAATAAGGTAGAACAGTATGAGGGTATGGGGTTTACGCACGATACAACTGATATAAATGAAGGTGTGAGGTGTAGTTCTTATAAGATTATACCTTCAATGCAGGATAAAGTTTTGGCTCAAATGAAACTTGCTGAAAAAATAAGGGCCGTGCATCATGATGATGTGGCAAGGTTGATAATAGAGAGGCATTTTTTAAGAGATATAAAAGGCAACTTGAGAAAGTTCTCTATGCAAAGTTTTAGGTGCGTGAGTTGTAATGAGATATATAGAAGACCACCATTGGTGGGGAAATGTACAAATTGTGGTGGGAAAATTATATTTACCATAGCTGAAGGTTCAATAAAAAAATACCTTGATCCGGCTATAGATCTGGCAAAAAAATATAATTTGCCTGCATACTTGCAACAAACG
>RFJO01000078.1 GCA_003694495.1 Candidatus Woesearchaeota archaeon | reverse complement strand
GTTTTATATTCTACAACATTTTTCAAGTAAAAGCTTTATACTGTATGGATAAAGGTGTTAGAGGTTTTAGATTGCTTATACGTCAATTATTTTTTTATAATTCAGATTTCTACATTGAGAATCAATCACCAAAACATTTATAAATACTTTAAATTTTCTCTTAGTAAGAAAAATGGGAAGTAAATCAAAAGGATTAGGCGCAGGAAAGAAGTTAGCTAAGCGAAGAAAAGTTTCAAGGTGGAAAAGTAAAGATTACAAGGTTAGAACTTTAAACTTGAAAGCTAAATCTGATCCATTAAAGGGCGCTTCCCAAGCAAAAGCCATTGTGCTTGAAAAGATTCAAAAAGAAGCAAAACAGCCAAATTCTGCAATGCGTAAATGTGTACGTTGTCAGCTTATCAAGAACGGTAAAAAGGTTACTGCTTTTGTTCCAGGCAACAACGCAATCAAGCTTGTAGATGAGCACGATGAAGTCATGATTGAATGTATCGGCGGCAAGATGGGCCGTGCTAAAGGCGACATACCTGGTGTAAGGTGGCAGGTCATAAAAGTCAACGACCAGTCTCTTAACGCATTAGTTAGAGGCAAGATCGAAAAAGGTAGAAGATGAGCGAGATAAAATTATTCAACAGGTGGGACACGTCCCAAATCAAAGTGGAAGATCCTGGCTTAGTCAGGTATATAAACTTAAAACCTCTTATTGTACCTAAAACAGGCGGCAAGAATGTTAAAGTAGTTTTTCACAAATCCAAGAACCATATTGTTGAAAGGTTAATCAACAAAGTCATGGTTCCTGGGCATAAAGGTAAGAAACACAAGCTTACTTCAGGCCACTGTTGTGGCAAAGCTATCAACAAGTATGCTATTGTTGAAAGAATGCTTGCTATCATTGAGAAACGTACAGGCAAAAACCCTGTTGAAGTTTACGTGAAAGCTCTTGAGAACGCTGCACCGCGTGAAGAAGTTACCACAATTGAATACGGTGGCGCACGTTATCCTAAAGCGGTTGAATGTTCCCCTCAAAGAAGGATAGACATTGCACTAAGACAGTTTGTCCAGGGTGCATACCAGAAATCTTTCGGTTCAAAAAGAAAGATTGAGGACGCTTTAGCAGATGAAATAATAAAAGCATACAACTTGGACCAATCATCTGTTGCGATTGCAAAGAAGCTAGAGCTTGAAAGGCAGGCTGACGCTTCAAGGTAAAGATGCCTTCTTTGCTTAAACGCATTTTACTTTATTCTTCACTATTATTGTCATTGAACCAATTTTCTCCTGCATGTATTGACACTATACGTTATAATTTTAGACATAGAAATCATGTTCAATTAAACCTTGACAACTACCATAACTTGCATGACTTATCAACCTTAGAATTTTTAGCTTTGTCAAACTCTTTAGCCCAGCGTTTTTCTCCTAAATCTTCTGAATGCGTAGCCTTATCAGAATCAACATTTTCCATTTACAGGCAACTTGTTTCATCAAACGGCCGTGAAGATTTGCTAGACAAAGTCAGGTTCGCTTCAGGCGAGATAAATTATAATGGCAAAACTCTTGACCACCAATGGTTGCAATACTCAGACAACGGCAAAGTTTACGACTTTGAGGCGTCTGCTTCTATAGCATTAAATTTATCACCGAGCAATGTCCGGGGCTTTACCCAGCAAAAATACTTCAGAATTGTTAAGGTAACTTCGTTGTCAAGTTGGGGCGGCACGTTTCAGTATCCCACTCTTGAATACTTATTTTACCCAGGCGGCATGGCAAGGATCCTTTACGAAAAATCTCAGCGCAAATGAAAATAATCTAGTATTTGGTTAAACAATATGCTAGGCTCAACGTTGCCGTTAAATATTTTTCCATAGTTATCTTTTTTAATTTTTTCTTCAAGTTTAAATTTTTTCAGTTTAAAGCAGTCTTGCGAGTTTAACCTTGCTACAGCTTGGCTTTTTGTTAATCCTCTTTGTTTTAACCTTTCTTCTTGTGTAGCTCTATCCACATTTATTAGTACAACATTGTTATTGCAGAGGTAAGTTATGTTATGGTCAACAATCAACGCTCCGTCAAGCGTTATAATGCCTTGTTTAGTCTTCAACTCTTTTTTGATTTCTTTCAATATAGGGTCTTTCATAACTGTGTTTAGTTTTTCAAGCTGCATTTTATCACTGAACACAATTTCTGCAAGTTTTTTTACGTTTAACCTGCCATTTTCTACTAAGTATGTTCCAAACGTTTTGCCAATCAATTGTTTATTGGCATAAAGCACATTTTTTGCAACAACATCTAAGTTAACATGATGGTATCTTACAGAGTTTAACC
The DNA here is from genome assembly GCA_003694495.1 of Candidatus Woesearchaeota archaeon. GTDB lineage: Archaea > Nanobdellota > Nanobdellia > SCGC-AAA011-G17 > GW2011-AR17 > J104. The sequence continues at coordinate 4,381 of RFJO01000078.1, read as the reverse complement.
GCGCCAGATCATTTAATTCATTACAAAGGAAAGTTTTCCCTGAGGCAATTTCTCCTGTTACGCCTATAATATATTGTTTAGATATTTTTTCTTCAAGCTTTTGCTTAACATATAACGGCACAAATTTTACAACATCTTTATAATCTTGTTGCAATGTTTTCACATAATCTGTTGTAATCCTTTCAAGCAAATAATCTCCAGTTTGTATAAAAACATCCAGCCCAAGGCTATAACATTTTTTTATCCGTTCCCATTTATGTTCATCATAATGTCTGTAGGCAACGGCTAAAACATGCATATTATTTTCGGCTGCGAAATCTTCAGGATAACCCTTAACGGTTACAATTTCAACGTCAGTTAAGCATTTTTTTGCCATGTCTAACCTTTCTTCAAGTGTAAATGTATAAGTTTCATTATTTTCAATACCAACAACAACTTTATCGAACTTTTGTTTAAGCTTATTCACTGCATTAACTTCCCAGTTTGTTATTGGGTCAGCAGAAACAGGGAAAAATGTCCTTTGCATATGGTTTTAATAGGTTTTAGATATATAAAAATTTCTCAGTTAATTTTAAATATTTTAAGTTCTTACAAAGTAAGATAATGTCAGATGATGACGATAAAAGTATTACTCGGCGAAATTTTTTGAAAGCTTCTGTTATGTTTTCAGGAACTTTAGCATTGTCAGGCTGCACCGGCATCTTTTCCTTACGCACATACAACAATAGCTGTTCTTATGACAACTATTCTTCCACTGAAGATATAAGAAAAATCAACTTTGCTTACTTAAACGCTGCAGACCTAAGGGGCAACACTGACAACATTTGGGCGATAATTTCTAGGGATAAAGCCCTTTTCCGTGCAAAGTACCTTGCCAAGATAATGCATGATAACGATATAGACGTGTTATGCTTAAGCGAGGTAGACTATAAAGGCACTGCCAAGACAGGCGGCCTAAACCAGCCAGAGACAATCGCTAAAGCCTTAGGCCATCCTTATAACTATGCAGTGTTTGACCAATACTTCAAATCTGCTGCATGGACAACAGGCAACGCCGTCATTTCAAGGCATCCAATGAAAGCTCTCCACCGTCACATATTTGGCACAAGGTATGGAATATTTGGGAGGCTAAGGCATGTATTCAAGGATTTCATTCATGTTAGCATAAAGGTTGGCAAACGCAGGCTTGACACGATTGTTAACCATTTTGACGACAGTTTTATTGACATACGAATGGAAGAGGTTAAAGACTTGATGGATTATGTGTCCAGGTTATACTACTCAGACCCTGAAAGATACATTGTTTCTCCAGGCGACTACAATTCCCGTCACTCCTCAAAACCCATACGCAAGATATTATCTTACAACATACTTCACGCCCCGCCCAAGAATTTTGGCATGTACACCTACCAGGCGCACAAGCCTGTAAAGGATATTGACCACATCTTTGCAACAGAAAACTTAAGCATTACAAACTACCGCACATTTCATTACCCGTATTCTGACCATTTAGGCTTAATGTGCACATTGGAGTTTAAAGATGCTTAATAAAGATAAGCAAAACTTTTTGATATCTGTATTTTTTTCGAGTATTATTTTCGTTTTAGCCATATTTTTCACATTATTTATCAAAAACTACACTACCATATCATCTAACATAATTTTCACGATATCTTTAGCTTTAGGCATAACTGCCTTCATAATTTCGATGTATATTTTTAGAAGATAAACGCAACATATTTAAGTTAATGAATTTTATAGATATTTTATGAACAACGGCACACGTTGGGGCTTAATCGGTATACTTACAACAATTTGTTATTTTTTGATATCCCAGGCAGTTTTAATTTTGATCAATTCGTCCCAATTGGTTAAGGTACTCATTTTTGCAATGGGCATTTTGTTTGCGTTACTTTTACTTTATTCTGGCATAATGGCGTTTAAGAACTCTGCAAGGATTTTTGGGTTTGTGAACATTGTTTTAGGTTTATTATTTTTCTTGCTGATAATTTCTGTTTTTATAAAAACATTAACTTTAGAAATATCTAAGATTCAGTTTCTTTTTTAAGCATGTTAATGTCAATAGCAAACTGTTTACCGCAGTTGGTGCACCAATGTACACCATTAAAAAAATTGTCAAAATCTTCCCCACATCTGTTACAATGTGTCATTTTTTCATTCAGGTGTAAAATCTTCAAGCGTTGCTTTAAGTTCTTCGCCCTTTTTCAGCAACCCTCTGTTTTTCAGGTATTCTTTTGTCAACACCCAGAAAAATAAAGCCAACGACTTTTTACCTTTATTATTGCACGGGACAACCAAATCAATCATGTTTGACTCGTTGTTTGTATCGCACAACGCTACAACCGGTACACCCATTGCCACTGCATCCTTGACTGCATTCTTGTCAGGCCAAGGGTCTACCACTAACAGCACTTTAGTTTCAGTAAAGTTGTCAAGGTTAGGGTTAGTAAGCATTCCAGGCCTATACCTTCCTGCTATAACTCTAACGCCGGTAAGCTTAGAAAATAATTTTACAGGTTTCCACCCGTTTTCTCTTCTGCACACTACAAGTATTTCGTTTGGCTCATATTGTGATAAGAACTTTGACGCAATTTCTATCCTTTCATCAATTTTTTTCACGTTAAGCACAGCCAACCCGTCGCTTCTTATTTTATATATGAAAGGTTCCATATACTTTGTTCTAAACTTTGTTCCAATATGCAAACCAACCTTAAGATAATTATCTAAAGGTATTAAAAAGTCCCCTGTATCTTTTATTTCCATATCGTTCATACACTATTCGGAAATTTAAGTTATTTATAAATGTTGTGGTTTATATTAAAAAATTCTCAAACCAAATGATTTATAAAGTATTTAAGTGCATTAGTATTGAAAATGGCATACCACACTGTAATCTTTCCGGAAGCGGGTTCAGACAATTTTAGGATAGAATATGATGATTTAAATCTTCACGTATTCAAGGACCCGTCAAACGAACTTAGCCTAATATCTTCAGCCTATGATTTTTATAAGGATTTAGCTGACGCTACCAATCCAAACTTGGTTAACGCCATAATGCAAGCCTATTCACCGGCTGAAATGCAATACTTGCCAGTATTTGAATATTTTTTTGAGAGTTCAGACAAGGGCAATTTTCCTTATTCTGAGACATTACGTTACCTTGTTACAGCCTTAGAATATAGTGCGTTAGATTATATTGAAGAGGAACCCCTGGTAAAAGTCTGTAAAGGCAATGACTTAATTGATTTGCACGCTTATGAGCATTTTTCTGAGCAATTCCAGTTTATGCTAAACTTTGACCTGAGCCAGAATTTTCCTAATATTGATGAAGATTTAAGAAACCGCATAGTAAATTCAGTAAGAAAAAACCTTGAAGGTGAAGTTCTTGAACACCCTGTGGTGAGAGGTTATACCCATGAGGACGAGGTTAATGCAATGAAAAGGTGGTTCAGGCAAGGTTTCAAAAAGCGTAAGTTTTAAATTACTTTAGTTTTCCTATTATGTTTATGTCTATTCGTGAAAACCTTTCAAAGCTTGAACTTAACAACGCAAAATTAGTTGCGGTCACAAAAGGCGTCCCTGCTAAAACAATACTTGAATCTGTTTCTTATGGTGTTACTGACATCGCCGAAAATTATGTTCAGGAAGCTGAAGAAAAGTTTAAGCACATAGGCAGAAAAGTTAAATGGCACTTTATTGGCCATTTGCAGCGTAACAAGGTCAGTCAAGCTGTAAGGTTGTTTGACGTAATCCAGACTGTAGATTCTTTAAGATTGGCAAAGAAGATCAATCGTGCAGCTGAGCATCAGGAAAAGATAATCAAAGTCATGATCCAGGTTAATGTTTCCGGTGACAAGCACGGCGTCGAGCCAGAGCATGTAAGGATGTTTTATAATGAGCTCACAGGGTTAAGGCATTTGGAAGTGATTGGTTTAATGTGCATTGCCGACATTGAAAATCCTAGGTTGTCGTTTAAAAGAATGTCCAACTTGAACTCCAAGCTTAAGCTGCCTTACTTATCCATGGGCATGTCTAATGATTATAAGACAGCTTTGGAAGAAGGTTCTAACATGGTCAGGCTAGGCACTGCAATTTATGGTAAACGCAACAAAGGCTTTCTTGAACAGATTGTTGGAGACATTGCTGACTTTTTCAGGGAAGTTTTTTCTTAATATCGTTAGATAAAAAACCTAATAATTAGTAAATAAAGTTAAATATAAGATGTATTTAACTATGGATTTATGAGCACGTCTAAATCAATAAACGGAAGTGAGGACATTATATTTTCATAAGATTTATTTTGTGCTGTTTGTGGTGGACAAGTCTTTTCTGTGGGTCACTTGTTGTTAGAGTTTGGGAT
>RFJO01000008.1 GCA_003694495.1 Candidatus Woesearchaeota archaeon | reverse complement strand
GCCAACAAGCTAAAACTTTCAGACAACATTAACGAGGAGTTTGTTTCTTTAGCGTTGTGTTAACGTTTTCCAGACCAAAATGTTTTTTTATTTTTTCTCCATTTAATAAAATCGTTGAATATTTTATTATGGTCAAAAGCCAGGTTTAAGCTCTTCACGTTACTTATTTCCTCCCAGAAAGGTTCAGCTTCTTCATTATCCTTTAATTCAAACGATTTAGGTTTAGCCACAAATACTGTAGTTATAAGATGCTTTTTAGGATTCCTTTCCGGGTCAGAGTAAACACCTATAATTTCCTGCAACTCAACGTCTAAGCCGGTTTCTTCTTTTGCTTCCTTGATTGCTGTTTTTTCTACAGTATCTCCGTAATCCACATAGCCGCCAGGTATGGCTATATATCCTTTATAAGGTTCAATTTTTCTTTTTATTAAGCACACTTTATCTTCATGCACAATAATTATGTCCACTGTTGGTGCCGGATTTACATATTTCATTTTTTGATTAGGGTTATATAATACACTACAAAACAAATATAAACTTTAAATTATTATTATAACTTATGAAACAATTCGAGGCAGAGATTATCGACATAATTGACGAAACTCCAGATGTTAAAACCTTTATCCTAAAGCCTGGTTTAGATTTTATACCGGGCCAATATTGCACAATCCAGATTATTGGCAAGGAAGACATTTCTCCCCGCCCGTTTACGTTTTCAAGTTCTCCTACTGATAAAAAAAACTTTTCTTTAACTATAAAGAAGGTAGGCCAATTCACGACAGAAATGTTCAAGTTAAAAAAAGGCTCAAAAATCTTAGTTAACGGCCCGTTAGGCAACGCTCTTTTGTTTGACGAAAACATAAAAGACAACATTGCTATGGTGGCCGGTGGTGTCGGCGTAACTCCGTTTATGTCCATGTTAAGGTACGCCATATCAAAAAAACTCACAAACAAGTTTATTTTATTTTACAGTTGCAGAACAAGGAAAGATATAATTTTCAAAGGCGAACTGTCAAGCATGCCTTCCAACATAAAAGTAATATTTTTTCTTACAAGGGAAAATCCCAAGCAATGGCAGGGCGAACTTGGCAGGATAGATGAAGCCCGGCTAAAAAAGTATGCAAAAAACGTAAAATCTTTCAGGTGGTACCTTGCCGGCCCGCCAGCAATGGTAAATTCAACTAAAGAATTATTAAAGAAGCTCGGCGTAACAAACATTCATTCTGAGCCATGGCAAATCCCTGGCAAAAATTAAAACTTTCTTATATTCCCCTTCTTGAAATGCTTCATCAGCTTATCCGCATCAGGCCCGGAAGACTTGACATGCTTCATTAACTTTTTTGAAGTCCGGTACTGCTTTATCAACCCTCTCACTTCAGCCACGCTCACGCCTGCACCTTTAGCAATTCTTTCAATCCTTGGCGGGTTAAGCAGGTCAGGGTTTTCAAGTTCCTCTTTTGTCATCGACTGCATGATAATTTTCCATAATTTCACTTTATGTTCTTGGTTTTCTATCATTTCTTTGGGTATATTCAAGTTAGATATCCCTGGTATAAGGTTCATAACTTTTGTTAACGGCCCCATTTTAGACATAGCAACGATTTGTTCATACAAATCAATAAAATTAAAATTCCCTTTCAAGAACTTTTTACCCAAATCCTTTGCAAAATCCTCGTCGATAACTTCCGTAGCCTTTTCCAGCAAAGCTTCCAGGTCGCCCATTCCCAGCAACCTTCCAACGAACCCTTTCGGGTTAAACTGTTCAATATCATCAATTTTTTCCCCAGTTCCTATAAACTTTATCGGCGCTTTTGTCACCGAACACGCGCTCAACGCTCCCCCTCCTTTAGCCGTGCCGTCCATTTTAGTTATTATAACTCCGGTAACACCGCAGCTTTTGTTAAACTGTTCAGCCTGTTTCTGTGCAGCCTGTCCAATGTCTGCAGACATTACCAGCAAAGTTTCATCCGGTTTAAGCGCAGAGTTAAGCCTTTCAATTTCTTCCACAAGCTCATCATTCAGCGCATCCCTTCCTGCAGAGTCAACAATAACTATATCATAATCATTAAACTTATTTTCAAACAATTTCAGGATTTTAACAGGATCCTTTTCATTCTCGTCACCCCACACAGGCACATCAATTTCCTGGCCCAACACTTTCAGCTGTTTCAGCGCTGCAGGCCTCCAAGTGTCAGTCCCCAGCAACGCAACCTTGTTACCTCGCTTTTTGAAATACTTTGCCAGCTTTGCTGCTGTAGTAGTCTTACCGCTCCCGAACAACCCCACCAACAAAATCTTGAACGGTTTTTTTTCAATCTTAACTTCATTCTTTTCGCCGCCCATGAACAACGTCAGTTCGTCATATACAACTTTTATCAGGTACTCTTTTTGTGAAAGTCCCACTGGCGGCTTTTCTTTCAACGCTCTTTCTTTTATCCTGTTACTCAACTCAAATACCAGCTTCACGTTCACGTCTGCCTGCAACAGGGCTCTTTGTATATCTTTTATCAATTCATTCACTATTCTTTCATCTACAAAAACACTTTTAGCAATCTTTGCCAAAGAATTCTTTAACGAACTGCTTAATTTTTCAAGTACCATTATAGATTAAGATATAAGACAATACTATATAAATGTTTTACCATTAGATATAAAGAAACGCTCCTCTTTCCTGCACGCTTTTCAGCACAGCCTCACCAGTATAAGAGCCTATATCAAAAACATACAACGGTTCAAAGTTTTTATAATCCTCTGTAGCTATTGATATTTTTTCAAGCTTTGCATTATAAAGAAACGAAAACGCTTCCAACAATGGCAACGTATCCTTAATAGCTTTAACCAACTCGGGATGTTGTTCTAAAACAATCCTGTCAAGTGTTAATCTATCCATGGTTTAATTAGAAGAAATAAAATAATTTAAAAAGGTTTCTGTTATCAGATTTTTCCTACAAGTTCCAGGCTAGGGTTAAGGTCTTCCTTATCCGGCGCCCAGCTTGCAGGGCAAACTTTACCTTCATGGCTGTTCACGTACTGCGCAGCCTGTATTTTCCTTATAAGCTCTTTAGCGCTTCTCCCGATTGAGTTATCATGCATTTCGAACGCCTTAACAACTCCATCTGGGTCAATTATAAACGTGCCTCTCAAGCTTAACCCTTCTTCTTCAATGTACGTTCCATAATCCCTGCATATGTTCCCTGCAGGATCTGCAAGCATCGGAAACTTTATTTTCTTAATGGTTTCAGAAGCATCATGCCAGGCCTTATGCACATACACAGTATCAGTGCTTATGCTAAGAACTTCAACATTAAGCTCTTTCAGTTTATCATAATTATCTGCAAGTTCCCCTAGTTCAGTTGGGCACACAAAAGTAAAATCTGCCGGGTAAAAAAACAGCACGACCCATTTGCCTTTATAATCTTCCAGGCTAACATTTTTTATTTCGTTATTCACATACGCCTTCACATTAAAGTTTGGTGCTTTTTTGTTTATCATTTTTTGTCCTCCTATAACACTCTTTGCACGTTCCAAAGTAAACTATGTTAACACTTTCCGGGTAAAACTCAGCTTCAAGTTTTTTCAGGGCATATTTGGTTATTTCTTTTTGGAACACATCTGAGATCTTGCCACACTTTTTGCACACGCAATGCTGGTGGTAAGACGTGTCAGCATCATAATGGTATTCTTTATTTATCTCAAGCCTTAATATTGCGCCATCTTCAGCTAAAGAGTTAAGATTTCTATAAACTGTTGCCAATGTTATGTTCGGCAGTTTAGCTTTAACCTCATTGAACACCATTTCTGCGGTAGGATGCGTTTTAACTGATTTAAGGAAATCCATCACGACAACCTTTTGAGCAGTCCATCTTTTTTTATTAATAATCATTATTATTTGATAATCATTACTAATATATAAATCTTTTGTATTTTAAATCACAAATAATTTATATTAGAAAGTTTTTCAACATTTTCATGAGTGAAACATTAAAAAATTTGGCAAAGGCTTTCATTGGGGAAAGTCAGGCAAGGAACAGGTACACATTCTATGCCAAGGTTGCAAAGAAAGAGGGTTACGAAAAGGTTGCTGAAGTGTTTCTTATAACAGCAGAGAATGAGAAAGAGCATGCTAAAAGGTTGTTTGAGCATTTGCAGGAGTTGAAGGGCGACAGTGAAGAGGTAATGGTAGAAGTCTCAGCCCCGGTAAAGTATGGTACAACTGTTGAAAACCTTAAGGCGGCTATTGAAGGTGAAGATTACGAGTTTACTTCAATGTACCCGGAGTTCGCGGCCAAGGCTAAAGAAGAAGGGTATGATAAGGTTTCTGAAAGGTTGTTGGCGATAGCTAAAGCTGAGGAACATCACCGTGACCGTTATAAGGCTATCTTGAAAGAGCTTGAGCAAGGTACATTTTTCAAGAAAGAAGAGAAAGTTGCATGGGTTTGCAGGGAATGCGGTTATGTGCACCACGGCACAGCCCAGCCAGAAAAATGCCCTTCATGCGACCATCCTTCATCTTATTATGAACTTAAGTGCGAAAAGTTTTAATAAACTTTATTTTTCTTTTTTTTGATGCAAAACCTCTTAAAACGTGTTGAAACTTTAAAACAGTCTTCTGTGAAGCATATTATAGATTCTAGGCTAAAGGAGTTTAAGTCGTTAAAAGAAAACAGATCTATTTTCAACGAACTTTGCTTTTGTTTGCTCACTGCCAATTATTCTGCCGAAAAAGCTATCGTTATACAGCAAAAAATCGGCAACGGTTTTCTTAATCTTTCAGAAGATAGTTTAAGGTTAAAGTTAAAGGAGTTAGGTTATCGTTATCCTAACATAAGGTCATCTTACATAATTGAAGCAAGGAAGCATTATAAGAAGTTGGAGTTTAACAGGGATTGGTTGGTTAAAAATGTTAAAGGCCTTGGCATGAAAGAATCTTCACATTTTCTTCGCAACATTGGTTATGACGATTACGCTATAATTGATTTTCATATAATTGATTTGCTTGTTGATAATCAATTAATTACAAGGCCAAACACAATCACGCCAAAGAAATATATAGAAATTGAAAATGTTTTAAAAGAAATAGGTTCCAAGTTATGCTTAAGCCTTGCTGAGCTTGACCTTTACTTATGGTACATTGAAACCGGCAAGGTGTTGAAATAATTTTTAAAGACCCAAACTCTTCATTATTTTATCCTTGTCAAACTTTTCAAGGTCATCATAACCCTGCCCTGTTCCTATATATAAGATAGGTTTGTTGGTAACATACGCTACAGACAACGCCGCCCCTCCTTTCTCGTCAATGTCTGCCTTTGAAAGTATAATGCCGTCAATCCCCACCATATCGTTAAACTCTTTTGCCTGTTCAACGCAATCGTTTCCTGTGATTGATTCGCCTACAAAAATCTTCATGTCCGGGTTTCCTACTTTAATTATTTTTTTAAGTTCCGCCATTAAATCTTTGTTAGAGTGAAGCCTTCCTGCGGTGTCTATCAACACCACATCTTTCCCTTTAGCTTTAGCATGCTCGATTGCATCGTAAGCAACCGCCGCAGCATCGCTGCCGTATTCGTGCTTAATCATTTTCACATTAAGGTTTTGTGCATGCTTTTCTAGCTGTTCAATTGCCGCTGCCCTGAACGTGTCGCTTGCAGCCATAACAACATTTAAGTTGTTATCGATAAACATTTTTGCAACTTTTGCTATGGTTGTCGTTTTGCCTGACCCGTTTATGCCGAGAAAACAAATCACGTAAGGTTTTTTCTCTTTAGCTTTTTCTACTATGTCCACAACATCAAAGCTTAACAAATCTTCTATAGTTTCTTTAAGCGAATTTACAACAATGTTTGCAACTTGGTCTTTCTTTATTGGCTTATTTGTTAATTTTTCTTTCAAGTCATGTTTAATCTTTTCAATAACTTCCATTGCCACATTGTTCTCAAGCAACGCAAGCTCAAGTTCCCAGAACAAATCTTCAAACTTATCTTCAGAAATCTTTTTGGTTGCAACAGTTTTCCTTACCTTTTCAAACAACCCTTCTTTTTCGTCATACTTTTGCAGCTTTTTTTCTTTTTCTATAAGGTTTTGCGTTTTAATTTTTTCCTTTTCTTCTTTAGATTTGAAAACTTTTTTAAACAACCCTTTTTTTTCTTTTGCGACTTCCTTATCAATATCTTCGATTGAAGGCACTTCAATCTCTACTTCTTCAGTCGGCACTTCTTCTTCTACTTTTGTAGATATCTTTGACACTGCATCTTTTACTTTCTTTTTTAAAAACCCGAACATATTGCTTAATCTTTTTACATGCTATTTAAATATTACGCTATTGGCCCATAAAAAGGTTTATAAATTTTAACAGTTACAATCAATTTAATAATGAAAGAAGATGACAGCAAACTTGATGATGTTCTTAAAAAGCTTAAAAAGATAACAAAGCATAAGCATGTTAAGTTAACCGAGCGCGGCAACTCTGCGATATTTTTGGCAATGGCCATAGCAAAGAAAACCAACCCGAGGACACATTTTCTTATCCCTGATCAGGGCGGTTGGTACTCTTACAAGAAATATCCTCAGTACTTTAATTTCACAATCAAGGAAATCAAGACAGATTATGGTATAATTGACCTTGACCATCTTCAGGATAACATTGAAAACTCTTCAGCGTTCATTTTTTCGTCCTTTGCCGGCTATTTTGCCGAACAGCCGTTAAAAAAGATTGCAAAAATCTGCAAGAAAAACAATTGTCTTGTCATAGAAGACGCTTCAGGCGCTGTTGGCGACTCAAAACTTTGCAAGGGCAAATATTCTGACATTATAGTTGCAAGCTTTGGCAAATGGAAACCTATCAACTACGGTTACGGCGGTTTTATTTCTGTAGCTAAAGAGGAATACTTTGAAAAAATCAAGAACGATTTATCCTTAATCAAGGTACACCCGGCTTTTTATAGGGACATTCTGCCTATGCTAAACAACAAACGGCTTAAAGCTATTTTAAACAAGGCAGAAAAAGTTAAGAAAGAACTAAAATCTTTTGACATATTTCATAAAGACAAACGCGGTCTTAACGTTGTTGCCAAGTTTGACCCGGGCATTGTAGAATACTGCCAGAAAAACAACTACCCATATTTTTTGTGCCCTAACTATATCCGGGTAAACGAGAAAGCCATATCGATAGAGTTAAAACGGTTGGATAATGACAAACTATGAAAAAGAAAAACCATTCATGGAAAGTGTTCAGGGCAATTTTCAACTTAATATTTGCAATCTTGAACATTGGGGTAGCGTTCATTCACACTTTGGTTTTTGACTTGCCCCGCAATATTAAAACTTACATAATCATGGCAATAAACAAGGAAGAACGGGATAAGATCAGAAGAAAACTTTCATTGGAAAAAAATCAAGAGTTGATGGAAGAGCGTCTTGAGGTAGTTGAACGTTTAGTGTATGCTGTTTACAACGATCCGACTTACGCCAAACGCAAGGAAGGCGAATATGATTTAAAGGAGTTAAAGAAGAGGGTTGAAAAATGAATACTATAAAAAAAATATTTAACAACGAAGTTGACGAAGTTGTCCACCATAAGTTTACCCGTTATGGTAAAGGCGAGTTTGAAAGGTTTTTGATAAAGGTTAAGAAAGGCAAATCATTGCAGTTGAACACGTCATGGGACTGGTCGAATGATTTGTTCGAGTTAGTTGCGTTCAATGTTAGTGAAGATGTTGATTTATCCGGCAAGGTCATAGCAGGTAGGGACTTTGAATCTGAACTGTCGTTGGAGCCGGTAAAATATTCCAAGCGTGGCAAGCTTTACACTGCAGAGTTTAAATGCAAAGCTTCTCCTTCGCAGTTACAAGAGTTGTATGAAAAATTCAAGCTAAACTTTATTTTGTTAAAAGTTAAATCCTCATCATTCAAGCTTAGCTGCGGTTCATCCTTGCCCAAGCCCGGCGGCGAGATTAAAGACAATTTTTGCAAAGCAACCCTGCCTTTAGATTTGTTAGATGAGTTTGTTTGGGAATCTTCAGATTTCAAGGTTGCAACCATTGTTCACAAGTTTAAGATTGAGGACATAGTAATTCCGGATGAATATAAGAATGATCCAGCCATGGCGAGGTTAAAAGGCAAGCGTGTCGGCACCTTAACCAGGAGTCTTGACCTGGACGGCAAGGAGTCTAGTGAAGATATCAGGGTTGAGTTATGACGTCAATATAAGCAACAGGCTCTACTATCCTTCCTTTTTTTTCTAATTCTATCTGTGAACATTTTTGCCCATAATCTATATAGCTTTTATCGTTTAACGCCACAACAGCGTGCCCGCCAAAATATTTTATGTGTTCAAGTATTTGTATGGTTGGATATTTTTTATAAGTTCTTGAGGTTAAAGGCATTATTTTGTTATCTTGTTTTTCTTGCATGTACAATTCAACAAAATTGTCTATTGTTTTTTTATCGTGCACACCATCATATGTTATATATATGTCAGAAGGAGAGATTAAGTTAATGTCTATAAACAACCTTCCGTCATATTTGTTGGCCGTGAGTTCTCTTACAGCAACCGTGCTTAATAAAAGGTCAATGCCTGTGTATTTGCTATAGAACCTGCTAGAAAAATATTCATTAAAGGCTTTGTCTGCTGTTTTAGTGTCGCCAATAGTTATAAGCAGGTTTGCTAGCCCTGAGCCAAAACTTCCTTTACCAATTTGTGGCTTAAATTTTGTCATAATGTTTTTGCAATTATGGTATGGGTTATAAATTTTTTTATCATGGCAAACAAATCTCTTGCCAAAACAGAAAGCTTTATAAATAGAGTCATTTTTCTACCAACAAACATAAATAAAAACAAGTTTAAAATTGAACTTGTTTAAGAGGAAAAAAAGCCGCTTATATTCTCATAGGCGACTGCAGGCCTGACGTCTTGAGGCTTGCTGCCCGGAAGGGTATTCCAAATAACGGCTCTGAGAGAGCTTAGACTGACAATGGGTGGAGCAAACAGAATGCACAAACCCCACAGGGGTAGTATGCAGTTTTGGCCGCATAAACGCGCCAAACGAGCTTATGCTAGATTAAGGTCCTGGCTAAATCGTTCTAAAGAGGTTAAGCTTCTTGCATTTCCAGGTTATAAGGTTGGCATGACTCACATTTTAATGCAAGAACCAAATCCAAATGCACCAACCAAAGGCATGCAAATCCAGGTGCCGGTTACAATTCTTGAATGTCCGCCATTAAAGGCTTATTCTGTACGTTATTACAAAAAAACATTAGACGGCATGAAAGTTGTTTCAGAATTATTTTCAAAAAAGCTTGACAAATCATTATCAAGAAAAATCAAGCCAACCAAGAAAGACGGCAAAGAACCTGAAGACTTTGACGATGTAAGGTTGGTTGTTTACACCACGCCGGTCTTTACTGGTTTGGAGAAAAAGAAGCCTGAATTGTTTGAGATTGGCATTGGCGGTAATGATGCAAAGCAAAAAGCCGAGTTTGCCAAATCTTTGCTTGACAAGGACATAAGGTTGGCTGATGTGTTAAAGGAAGGCCATTTGGTTGACGTTCACGCAGTCACAAAAGGAAAAGGTTTTCAGGGCACAGTTAAAAAGTTCGGTGTAAAGATTCTTCAGCACAAATCTGAGAAAAAGAAGCGTGGCATTGGTAACTTAGGTTCATGGACACCTAAAAAGGTTCAGTTCACTGTCGCCCAGCCAGGTAAGTTTGGTTATCATTTAAGGACAGAATATAATAAGCTTTTATTAAAAGTAGGCAATAACCCTAAAGAAATAAACGTTAAGGGCGGTCATTTGCACTATGGCAATGTAAAAAATGATTATGTATTGATCAAAGGATCTGTACCAGGTTCAGTAAAAAGGCTTGTTACAATGACAGAACCAATCAGGCCGATGTTGAAGTTTAAACCGTTCCAGCCTGAAATTAAATATATTAGTTTGGAGTCAAAACAAGGAAGATGAAAGCGGACGTATTAAGTTTAGACGGGAAAAAGTTAAAAACAATCGATTTGCCTAGTCAGTTTGAGGAATCATATCGGCCGGATTTAATAAAACGTGCAGTTTTGGCTGTCCAGTCTCATAAAAGGCAACCTTACGGTGCTGACCCCGAAGCAGGTTTCCGTCATTCGGCTAAACTTTCAAGAAGGCGTAGGAAGTATCGTGGCGGTTATGGTAGAGGCATGTCAAGGGTTCCTAGGAAAGTATTATCAAGGAGAGGCACACAGTTTAGTTATGTCGGTGCAATCGTTTCAAGCACTGTTGGCGGTAGGCGTGCTCATCCTCCAAAGTCTGAAAAGATCTGGGATTTGAAGATTAACATTAAGGAAAGAAGGAAAGCTATCCGTTCTGCAATTTCTGCCACGTTAAACAAGTTGCTTGCTTTAGCTCGCGGTCATAAGGTTAAAGAACTTCCATTGATTGTTGAGTCGAAGATAGAAGATTTAAAGAAAGCCAAGGAAGTTGAGTCTGTTTTAAAGGCTTTGGGTTTAAATGATGAACTTGAAAGGTGCAAGGAAAAGAAGGTTAGGGCTGGCAAAGGCAAAGCTCGTGGAAGAAAATACAAAAGAAAAGTTGGTCCGTTATTAGTTGTTTCAAACAAATCATCCTTAACCAAGGCTGCATTGAACTTGCCAGGCGTTGATGTAGCTGTTGTTGACTCTCTTAATGCTGAGTTGTTAGCTCCTGGCACTCATGCTGGCAGAGTGACTGTATGGTCTGAGAAAGCTATTGAAAGGATGAAATCAGAAAACCTGTTCACAGAAAACATTGTTAAACCTTCAAAAAAGGAGGCTAAAGCACAATGAAGGATCCTTATCAAGTTATAACATTTCCGGTAGCAACAGAAAAAGCTGTTAGGCTAATGGAAGCCGAAAACAAGTTAACATTAATGGTAAACCGCAAATCAACCAAGCCTGAGATAAAGGATGCTGTAGAAAAAGTTTTCAAGGTTAAAGTTAAAAAAGTTAACACTATGATAACTCCTTCAGGCAAGAAAAAAGCTTATGTATTATTATCAGAAGAAACTCCTGCAAGGGACGTTGCAACACAATTAGGATTATTGTAAAATGGGTAAAAGAATCATAACACAAAGACGTGGAAGAGGAACATCTACTTATAAGTCTCCAAGCCACCGTTATAAAGGTCAGATTAAGCACAGAAAATATGACGACTTGGAGAAAACCGGTGTATTGTTTGGTAAGATTGTTGATTTGATACATTGCCCTGGTCACAATGCCCCTTTAGCAGCAATTGAGTTTGAAAATAAGGAAAAGATTTTGATTTCAGCACCAGAAAAAGTTAAAGTTAATGATGTTGTTGCCTCTGGGAGCGCAGCACCTGTTCAAGTTGGTAACACTTTACCATTAAAGAACATACCAGAAGGCACCTTAGTTTATAATATTGAAAATATACCTGGCGACGGTGGCAAGTTAGTAAGGTCATCTGGTTCAGCCGCCAGAGTTCTTACAAAAGTTGGCGAAAAGATAACTATCATGCTTCCATCAAAGAAAGTAAAAGTTTTAAACTCAAACTGCCGTGCAACAATTGGTATGGTTGCTGGTGGCGGTAGGAAAGAGAAACCTTTTTTGAAGGCAGGCAAAAAAATGCACGCAATGCGTGCTAGAAACAAGCTATACCCAAGGACATCTGGTGTAGCTATGAACGCTGTTGACCATCCGTTCGGGTCTGGTCGTGGCCGTCATGTTGGTAAGCCAAAGACAGCACCTCGTTGGGCTCCGCCTGGCAGGAATGTAGGACTATTAAAAGCAAAGAAAACAGGCAGAGGTAAATAAATATGGCAAGAAAAGAGTACACTTATAGGGGTAAAAAAATTGAAGAGTTAAAATCATTAAGTTTAAACGATTTTGCTCAGTTGTTACCATCCCGTCAACGTAGAACAATAGTTAGAGGTTTTTCAGAACCACAGAAAAGGTTGCTGGAACAAGTTAAAAAATTTAAGGAAGGCAAAAGGAAAAAGCCGGTAAAAACTCATTGTAGAGACATGATCATCCTGCCAGAGTTTGTAGGCTTAACAATTCATGTTCATAACGGAAAAACGTTTAGTCCAATATTAATAAAACCCGAGATGCTTGGCCATTATTTGGGCGAGTTTGCTCATACACGTGCAAAAGTTGCACACAGTTCACCTGGTGTAGGTGCAACAAGGTCAAGTTCGGCAGTATCGGTTAAATAAAAATGGCAAATGAACACACAGCAAGGGTAACTGGAAGAGATCTTCCTATTTCAAGGAAGCATTGCGTAGAGATAGGCAACCTAATTAGGAAAAAGCCGTTATCTAAAGCTAAAAACTTATTAGAAGGTGTTATGTCAAAGACTGTTGCTGTTCCTATGAAGAAATTTAACTTTGACACAGGTCACAAGCGTGGCAGTGTTGGTCCTGGCAGGTATCCATACAAGGCTTCAATGTTTATATTAAAATTGCTTGGCTCTATAGAGAAAAATGCTGAGCATAAGGGTTTAAACACAGAATCTTTGGTAATTAAAACATTTATGGCAAACAAGGGTACATCACAATGGCGTTATGGCAGGCAACGTAGAAGGCGTGCAAAACGTACCAACATAATTATTGAAGTAGAAGAGTTGTATCCAAAGAAAGAGCAGCCTAAGGCAAAAGATAAAAATGTTTCAAAACCTAAAGAAGTTAAGAAAGAAGAATCAAAACCAGAAGTTAAGCAAGACCTTTCAAAATCAGAGGATAAGCAAAAAAAAGCATCAAAACCTAATAAAGAAGCTAAGCAAGATGTTTCAAAATCAGAAGTTAAGAAAGAGGAATCATCAAAACCAAAAGAAGTTGAGCAAGAAGAAACAGCAAAGGAGGCTAAGAAATGATTGAAAGGAAATTTGTTGCCCAAAAAATGAAAGAGCTTTTAGTGCAGAACTTCATGGGTCAACAATTGGGTAAAGGTAAGTATAGTTATTTTGAGATAAAGAAAACACCACTAGGTGAAAAAATAATAATTTTCACAACAAGGCCAGGTCTAATCGTTGGTAAGAAGGGAGAAAATATCAAGTATTTAACTCAACAATTAAAAACCAAGTTTAACATGGAAAATCCTCAGATTGAAGTTGCAGAAGTTTATAATCCAGATTTAGATGCACAAACTGTTGCAGAACAAATTGTTAATGTATTTGAACGCTATGGCCCAAAAAGGTTTAAGGCAATAGGTTACAAATCTTTACAAAGAATTATCGACGCTGGTGCTATGGGTGCTGAGATTGTAATATCGGGTAGAGGTGTTCCAAGCAGCAGGGCAAAGACTTGGCGTTTTTACGCAGGTTATTTAAAAAAATCAGGCGACATTTCCCAAAACAAAGTTGTTCGCGGGGAAAGTGTAGCAAATTTAAAGTCAGGTTCAATAGGAATTAAGGTTGCCATAATGCATCCGGATATAGTTTTACCTGACAGGATTGAAGTTCACAAGCCAGAGGATCAAACTGTTAAGATTGAGGCTGTAACTGAAGAGAAAGAGGAAGAAGAAGCAAAGGAAGATAAACCTAAAAAGGCCAAGAAAAAAAAGGTAAAAGAATCAGATAAGAGTAATGATTCAAAATCAGAAAAGGCTGAAGAAGTCAAAGAAAATCTTCCAGAATCAGAAAATAAAGAAGAATCAAAAGTAAAAGAAAATGGCAAAGATTAAAGCAAGCGAATTAAGGAAAATGGATTTGAGTTCCCTTAAGTCTAAATTAGATGACTTAAGAAAAGATTTGCTTAAAGTTAATGCTCAACGTTCCATGGGGACAGCGTTAGAGAACCCTGGACAAGTTAAACAGATAAAAAAAGCCATAGCACGTGTGCTTATGGTAATTAATGAGAAATCAAAAAACAAAATTAACAACCAGGAGGAAAGTGAAAAGCAATGAGTGAAGTTTGCTCAAAATGCGGTTTGCCTAAAGACCTTTGCGTTTGTGAGACAATAGCCAAAGAGGAGCAAAAGATTGTCGTTAGCACAGAAAAACGCAAGTTTGGCAAAACCATAACACTGGTTGAGGGTGTCGACACAAAAAACATCGATATCAAGGATTTAACCAAAAAGCTTAAATCCAAGCTTGCATGTGGAGGCACTGCAAAGGATGGCGTCATTGAACTTCAGGGGAACCACGCCGAGCGTGTGAAATCGTTCCTTGAAGATATGGGCTTTCCTGTATCAACCATAAGCATCAAAAAATGAAGCACAAGCTAAGCGACGTGTTAAAGCACGAGTTTGTTGGTCGCGAGATTGAGATAATCTCATGCACCAACCCGAGCTTAGTTGGCAAAAAAGGTGTGGTTGTGGATGAAACAAAAAACACATTCACAATCGATGAAAAGGGAACCTTTAAAAAGGTTTTAAAATCCCACATCATATTCAGGACAAAATTTCAAGGCAAGGTTCTTGAAATTGATGGAAAAGAACTTGTCTTTCGTCCGGAAGACAGGATAAAAAGGAGATAAAAAATGGCAAAAAAAGAACAAGCTGCAAGGAACATCGGTCTAGATGTGAAACCACCTAAGGAATCATGCAATGATCCTCACTGTGCGTTTCATGGTTCGGTTGCAGTACGTGGCAGAGTCTTTGTAGGCAATGTTATAAAGCAAGATATTAATAAAACTGTTACAGTGGAGTGGCCTAGACAAAATTATTTATATAAATATGAAAGGTTTGAAAAAAGAAGGTCTAGGGTAAAAGTACATAATCCACCATGCCTTAACGTTAAGGTTGGTGACAAAGTTAAGATTATTGAAACAAGACCAATATCCAAAACAAAAAATTTTGTAGTAATTGAGAAGGTTGAATAAAAATGAAGGCAATAAAAGCAAAGGTAACCAGGGGATTGCCGTTAGGTACAATCCTAGAAACTTGTGACAACTCCGGGGCAAAGGTAGTTAGGCTTATCGGTGTTAAGGGTCACAAAACAGTTAAGCGTAGGTTATCTGCTGCAGGTGTTGGTGCACTTGTTAATGTTGCTGTAATTAAAGGTCGTGCAGATGTAAGGAAACAAGTATTGCCGGCTGTTATAGTAAGGCAAAAGAAGGCTTACAGAAGGCCGGATGGTACTCGTGTTAAGTTTGAGGACAATGCTGTAGTTATCATGAAAGATGACAAGGCAGGTACTCCTAAAGGTACAATTTTTAAAGGCGCAATTGCAAAAGAGGCTGCTGAAAGGTGGCCTGGTATAGCTAAAGTGGCAAGCATTGTGGTATAAAAATGAAATCGGTATTTTCAAATTTATGGAAGAGAAGTGTTCAACCTAGAAAGCAAAGGAAGTATTTGTACAATGCTTCATTGCATCTAAAAAGGAAAATTGTTTTATCCTCACCATTATCAAAAGAGTTGCGTAAAAAACACAACAAGAGAACAATGGTAGTAAGAAAAGATGATACAGTTAAGATAATGAGGGGTCAATTTAAAGGCAAATCTGGTAAAGTTACAAAAGTTAACTCAAAAGATGGAAAGGTTTATGTTGAAGGCATCGAGTTAATAAAAAAAGATGGCACAAAAACCATGTATCCCTTACGTGCATCAAATCTTATGATAACTTCATTATTTTTAGACGATAAAAAAAGAAAAAAAATCTTAGAAAGAAAGCAGGAGAAGAAAAATGGTTAAACAACACTTATCAAGGTTAGCAGCGCCTAAAACTTGGCCTATAAAAAGGAAAGGCATAAAGTTTGTTACAAGGCCAAGCCCTGGCCCACATTCATTAGAAACTTCAATGCCTATTAATGTAATATTAAAAGAGGTTTTAAAGTTTGCAAAAACAACAAGTGAAGTAAAGAAAGTTTTACACGATAAAAGGGTTTTAGTTAACAAAAAAGTTGTAAAAGATTATAAGTTCCCGGTTGGTTTGTTTGACGTGCTTGAGATAGCAAACAGCAAAGAAGCTTACCGAATGGTTCTTTCACCAACAGGCAAGTTTAAGTTTATTGCTATTGATTCAAAAGAATCTAACCTTAAACCATATAAGATTACAGGAAAAACAATATTAAAAGGTAACAAGGTTCAGCTTAACTTAGACGATGGCACTAACATTTTAGTTGCTAAAGATAATTTTAAGGTTAATGATACCTTATACTTAAGTTTAGACAAAAAAGAAATTAAAGAACATTTGCCATTCAAGGAAGGCATGTTAATATATATTTTAGGTGGTAATAAAGTATCTTCCGTTGGGAAGTTGAGCTTAATCAAAACATTTAAAAGTTTGCAACCAGACAACATTATTTTTAAGACAAAAGATGGTGAATTTGAGACAAGAAAAAATTATGCTATGGTCATAGGCAAAGATAAGCCTTTGATAAAAATAGAAGAATAAAATGGCATCAATGAAAGAAATACAGGTTGAAAAAGTAACTTTAAATATTGGCACAGGTAAACCTGGCCCAGAGTTAGAGAAAGCACTAAAGCTTTTAGAACAAATAACTGGGGTTAAGCCAGTTGAAACAAAAACTCAAAAGAGGATTCCGAGTTGGAGTTTAAGGCCAGGATTATCAATAGGTGCAAAAGTTACTTTGCGTGGAGAAAAGGCTGTTGAAGTGTTAAAAAGGTTATTGGATGCTGTTGAATATTACATTCCTTCAAAAAAGTTTGACAATGAAGGCAACTTTTCATTTGGCATAAAGGAATATATTGATATACCTGGCATGAAATATAACATGGATATTGGTATTATGGGTTTGGAGGTTGCTGTAACTTTAAAGCGGCCAGGGTTTAGGATAAAAAGAAGAATGATTAAAACCAAAAAGATTCCAAGAAGACATAGAATTAGCAAGGAAGAAGCTATTAAGTTTATGCAAGAAAATTTCAATGTAAAGACTGAACAAGAAGGTGAAGAATAACATGACAGCAGGAAGTTATAAAAAAGTATTTAAGCAACTTAAGAATAAACCAACAAAATTAAAAAAATTTAAAAAGCACAATACGCCAAAGCCAAGGAAATTTGGTGTAAACTCAAAACCTTGCAGGTTATGTGGCAGGGTTGGAGGTCATATTCAAAAGTATGGCATTGACTTATGTAGGCAATGTTTCAGAAAAAACGCAACAAAGATTGGGTTTAAAAAGTTCAATTAAGGAGAAAAAATGGCAATGAATGATACATTAGCAAATGCGTTGTGCGTTATTATGAACGCAGAGCGTATTGGTAGAAAGGAATGCACGATTAAACCAGTTTCAAAAGTAATTAAAGTAGTATTGGACATAATGAATAAAGAAAGCTTTGTGGGTAAATATGAAGAGATAGACGATGGCAAGGGTGGTATTTTGAAATTAAACTTATTAGGCTCAATTAACAAATGTGGAGTTGTAAAGCCTCGATTTTCAGTAAAGAAAGATGGTTATGAAAAGTTTGAAAAAAGGTATTTGCCTTCAAAAGATTTTGGTGTAATAATTGTGTCTACTCCTAAAGGCATAATGACACATATAGAAGCAAAAGAAAAAGGATTAGGAGGAAGGTTGCTTGCATACGTATATTAAAATGATACCCGAACAAAGATTAACAAAAACCTTGGAAATCCCTGAAGGTGTTACTGTTGAATTAAATGAGAGTTTAAAAGTAAAGGGGCCCAATGGTGAAGTTAATAAAAATCTAAATCATCCAACTGTAGAGATAGTTGTTGAAGAGAATAAAGTAATAGTAAAACCTAAAAAGTTAACAAAAAAGGAGAAATCCTTAATTAACACCTATGTTGCTCATATAAAGAACATGTTCAAGGGTGTAACTGAAGGTTTCACTTACAAATTAAAAGTTTGTTCAGGTCACTTTCCTATGTCAGTATCTGTTGAAGGTGATAAGTTAGTGGTAAAAAACTTTTTGGGAGAAAAAGTTCCAAGAACTGCTAAACTCCTTCCAAATGTTAAAGTAGAGGTAAACGGCGATGATGTTGTAGTAACTGGTGCTGATAAAGAAGCTGTTGGCCAGACAGCTGCAAACATAGAACAATCAACAAGGATCACAAACAGGTGTAAAACAAGGTTCCAAGATGGGATCTGGATAACTGAAAAAGCAGGAAAGGTAATGTAAAATGGATTTATTGCAATTAAGGAAAATCATCAAGAAAAAGAAGCCAAGTTTCCTTAGGCAGGAAGCCCATGTTAGGGCAAAACTTAAAAATAACTGGAGACAACCAAAGGGGCTTCATTCAAAGATGCGAAGAAAATTAAAAAGTTATAGAAAAATGCCTTCAACCGGTTACAGTTCACCTAAGGGTGTTCGTGGCCTTCACCCGACAGGTTTGCGTGAAGTTAAGGTGTTAAACGTATCAGAATTAGATTCATTAGACAAAACTAAGGATGGTGTTTTGATAGGCAGGGTTGGTAAAAGAAAAAGAGTAGAAATATTAAAAAAAGCAATCGAACTAAAGTTGCCTATTTTGAACATAAAGGATGTTCAATCATACATTACTAAAGTTGAAGAAGAGCTTAAAAAGAAGAAGTCTTTAGCAAAGAGCAGGGAAGAGAAAAAGAAGAAGTCCAAAGAGGAAGCTTTAAAGAAAGCTGAAGAAAAGAAAAAGAAAGAAGAGAGTTTAGAAGATAAAGCTGATAAAGAAAAAGATGAAAAAAGAAAGGTTTTAGAGAGCAAAAATGAAACTTACTAGCCAAAGAAGGATAGCAGCCCAGCTTTTGAAAGTTGGCGAAAATAAGGTCTGGTTTGATCCAGATAGATTAGATGAGATTAAAGAAGCTATTACTAAAGCAGATATAAGGTCTTTAATTTCAAATTTGGCAATCCAGGCTAAGCCTGACAAGGGCATATCTGGTTATCGTTCAAAAAAGATTAAAGTTCAGAAAAGCAAAGGTAGAAGAAAAGGCAAAGGTTCAAAGAAAGGTACTAAAAAGGCCAGGTTGCCCAAGAAAGACGCTTGGATGGCTAAAGTAAGGTCTCAGCGTAAGTTTATTAAAGAGTTAAAAGCAAAAAAT
This sequence comes from Candidatus Woesearchaeota archaeon, assembly GCA_003694495.1. Lineage (GTDB taxonomy): Archaea > Nanobdellota > Nanobdellia > SCGC-AAA011-G17 > GW2011-AR17 > J104. The sequence continues at coordinate 7,346 of RFJO01000008.1, read as the reverse complement.
CTTATAAAAGTTAATACTTATAGGAATCTTTATTCAAAAATCAAGGGAGGCTTTTTCAGAAGTAGGAAACACATAAAAATGTTCCTATCTGAGAAAGAGTTATTTAATCAGAAAAAATGAGCAGCAGTAAAACAAAAGTGGTCCCTTTCAGAAGAAAAAGGGAAGGAAAAACTGACTATAAGAAAAGAATGAAACTATTGGCATCAAAGAAGCCAAGGTTGGTAGTCAGGAAATCATTGAAAAACTTTTCGGCGCAAATAATTGAATATGATCCAAAAGGTGACAAAGTTGTTGTAAGTGCACACAGCAGAGAACTTATCAAATTAGGTTGGAAAGGTTATCGTAGGAACGTGCCTGCAGCCTATCTAGTTGGATTATTATGTGGTGCTAAAGCCAAAGCAAAAGGCATTAAGGAAGCAGTATTAGACATTGGCCTTTATCCTTCGGTTAAAGGTTCAGTATTATACGCTGCACTTAAAGGTGTCCTTGATGCTGGCATAGAAGTTCCTCACGACGAATCAGTCCTTCCGCCTGAAGAAAGGTTGATTGGTGCACACACAAAGAATCCAGAACAATCAAAAAAGAATTATGAAGAAGTTAAGGAGAAAATTTTAAAGGTTAAAAAATGAGCTCAGACAAAACAGTTGAGGAAAGTGGAATTAGGACAGCTAAGGCATTTGATATGTCATTATGGAAGCCTAAGACTGAGTTAGGAATGAAAGTAAAGTCTGGTGAGATTACAAACATTGATCAAATCCTTGAATCAGGGCAAAGGATCCTTGAACCAGAGATAGTTGACGCGTTGTTGCCTGGTTTGGAATCAGATTTGCTTGCTTTAGGTCAATCAAAAGGTAAGTTTGGTGGCGGTAAAAAAAGTATCTGGCGTCAGACACAAAAAAAGAGTAAAGAGGGTAACAAACCATCATTTGCTACAATGGCGGTTGTTGGTAACAGGGATGGTTATGTTGGTATTGGCATGGGAAAAGGGAAGGAAACAATGCCTGCAAGGGAAAAAGCTATCAGGCGTGCAAAACTTAGCATAATCAAAGTAAGAAGAGGTTGCGGTTCATGGGAATGTGGCTGTGGTGAATCTCATTCATTGCCTTTTGCAACAGAAGGCAAATCAGGCTCTGTTGTTGTTAAGGTTGGTCCAGCTCCAAAAGGTGCAAACTTGGTAATGAACGAAGAATGTAAAAAGATATTCAACTTAGCTGGTATAAAAGATGTATATTCAAAGATTCGTGGCAAATCAAGCACCAAAATTAATGTTCTTAAGGCTTGCTTTAAAGCTTTACAGAACCAAGGTGCAATGAAAGTAAGGCCAGAAGCAGCAAAAAGAGTTGGCCTAGAGGAGAAGAAATGAAAACAAGGATAGCTATTATCAGGATTAAAGGGAATGTTAATTTGAAACAAGAAATCAAGGACACATTCCAGATGTTAAAATTGTACAGGAAGAATTCTTGTGTAGTTATACCTAACACTCCATCAATGATGGGCATGTTGCTTAAGGTAAAGGACTTTGTAACATGGGGTGAGATTAATAAAGAAACATTCAAAGAATTGTTATTAAAACGTGGCAGGCTTCCAGGAAAAAACAAGTTAACTGAAGATTATTTGAAAGAAAAACTTAATATGTCAGTTGACGATTTTGTTGATGCATACTTTGATTTCAAGAAAGAGCTTAGAGACATTCCTGGGCTAAAGCTATTTTTTAAGTTGAGCCCGCCAGTTAACGGTTTTGAAAGTAAAGGCACCAAAAAGCCGTTCAGTTTAGGTGGTGCATTAGGTTATAGGAAAGATAAGATTAACGATTTAATCAAGAGGATGGTTTAAAATGGTAGTGAATAAACGCAAAAAGCTTACAAGATATAGGGGATCAACCACTCACGGTGGAGGTTCTATGAAAAAACGCCGTGGCGCAGGTCATCGTGGTGGTAGAGGCATGGCTGGTGGCGGAAAGCGTGCAGACCAGAAGAAACCATCTATTTTGAAACAATACGGTTCATCATATTTTGGCAAGCATGGTTTTAAGAATAAGACAACAAAAAGGATTAAAGCATTATCGTTATCAAAACTAAATTCACTAGTAGAAAAAAACATATCTCCTAAAAATGGTGTTTATGTTGTAAACTTGAAAGACCTAGGATATGACAAAGTTTTAGGTTCAGGTACAATAAACAAAAAACTGAAATTAACTACTGATTACGCATCTAGTAAGGCGGTATCCAAGATTGAGTCGCTTGGAGGAACTGTTGAAGTATTAAACTCTTCAGAGGAAGAGTGGGAAGACGTAGAAGAAGAGAAGAGGGAAGATTAAATGGGTTTTTATGACGCACTTCTTAACCTGCCGGAGGTTAAAGGTCCAACCCAGAAAAGGTTATCATTTAAAGAGAAACTAAAATGGACCTTGATAGTTCTTTTCGCATTTTTCATATTATCGTTAATACCCTTATATGGTTTAGGCAACAACGCCCTTGAACAGTTTACACAATTATCAATTCTGTTAGGTGCAAAATTTGGTTCAATCTTATCTTTAGGTATTGGCCCATTGGTAACTGCATCCATTGTTTTACAGTTGTTGGCAGGTTCAGGCATTTTAAAGATTGACATGACCACAGCTGAAGGAAAAAAGAAGTTTCAGGCCTTATCTAAGCTATTTTCAATATTCTTCATAGTTTTTGAAGCATTCATTTACGTTTTTTTAGGTGGGTTAGCACCATCAGCAGCTTTAGCGCCTAATACATACCTTATTATGCAATTTGTTTTGGTTACCCAGTTAGTCGTTGGCGGTCTTTTAATCATGCTTATGGATGAATTGTTACAGAAATGGGGTTTTATTGGCGGTATAAGTTTATTCATTGCTGCTGGTGTATCTCAACAGATAATGATAAGAGCATTTTCACCATTGACAACCGCTGGGACATTGGCATTTGGCTCAACCCTAGCTCCAGTAGGTAAAGTATGGGTCTTTTTCCAATCTATAATTGGCAGGACTCCAACAGGCGCAATCTTGGCGTTAAGTTCTATCCTTGCAACAATTTTGGTTTTTGTCATGTCTGTATATGGTCAGGCAATGAAAGTTGAGATACCTTTATCATTTGGCCGTGTACGTGGCCATGGCATAAGGTGGCCTTTAAATTTCATTTATACATCTAACATTCCTGTTATCTTGATAGCTGCCTTATTGGCTAATTTGCAACTATGGGCAAAATTGTTGGAAAGTAAAGGCTGGCCCATTTTAGGCACATTTAGCGCAAATGGCGCACCTGCTACAGGTTTTATAACTTGGATTCATGCACCAAGGTTGATAGAATCAGCCATTACTGGTTCATTCAGGTGGATTGATTTAGCGCACGCAGGCAGTTACATGTTTTTCATGATAGTAGGTTCAATAGTATTTTCTTTTTTCTGGGTACAAACATCTAACATGGACGCTAGAAGCCAGGCTAAGCAAATAATGGCTTCAGGTCTTCAAATTCCTGGGTTTAGAAGGGACGAAAGGATTCTTGAGCACGTGTTAAAACGCTACATCACACCTTTAACCATCATGGGCGGTGCAACTGTAGGTCTTCTTGCAGCTTCAGCAGATTTGTTAGGAGCATTAAGCAGGGGTACAGGTATTTTGTTAGCAGTCATGATCATTTATAGGTTATACGAGTCAGTTGCAAAAGAGCACATGATGGATATGCACCCAAGCTTGAGAAAGATGATGGGCAGGTAACCATAACCTTTTTAAATTAGGAGAATTAATTTATTATAATGGCACTAGAAAGCATATTTGACCCAACCTTAGGTTGGCTATTGTCCAATTTGCCTAGCCCATGGGGCTTATTTGCAGTATCATTTCTTTTAACGCTTCTTATAACTTTAATTTACAAATGGGTTACAGATCAGGAACTAATGAAAACTCTTAAAGAGGACATGAAATCCATGCAGAAAGAGCTTAAAGAGCTTAAAGACGACCCACAAGCTTTAATGGCAAAGCAGAAAGAGGTAATGGAAAAAAACATGAAATACATGATGCACTCATTTAAGCCAATGTTGATTACATTCATTCCCATCATTCTTATATTTGGCTGGCTTAGAAAATATTATGAAACAATGGGAAACCCTGATGTGTTGTTTGGCCTAAGCTGGCTATGGAGCTACATTATTTTCTCAATAGTACTTAGCATGTTTTTAAGGAAAGTTTTAAAGGTTCACTAACACCAAAAGCTTTATATATAAATTTAACTACTTAATAGTTAAAAATGGAAAACAAAAAATTAGATAATGGTGTTTTTAGGCCGAAACAAACTGGGTTATTGTCTCTTGTTCAGAAAATGACCCTTGCGATGGGTTTATCTGCTGGCATTGTTATTGGTTGTAGTCCTAATGCTAGAGAGTTTAGTTATCATAAGATTTATCCCGGTGAAGTTCTTGAAGTAAAAATAGTTGAAGATACAAAAAGTTCATCAATATATTTGAAAGTAAGATCTCAAGATGGTAAAGTGTTGTCATATAATACAACTCCCGGCCAATTGGGTTTCTCAAATGTTAATGATGCAGCTTTAGCTTATTCCCCTGGGACTAGGGTTATACAGGATTGTGAAGTTATTGAAAAGCGTGAGAAGTCTTGTGTAGATGTAGCTTTGGATGAGGGAAAAAGCTTAAGGCAATGTCCTCTTCTATCTCAAGAATACAAATGCCGGTTATCTAGCATCTAGTTTACGCATCTCCGAAAGGTTTATAAATTCACTGCATTTTCTTTTGTCTATTAATTGAGGTTAAAAAATGCCAAAGCCAAACGAAAGATCAAGATCAAAGAAGAAAGTCTTTGTAAGGACTCCTGGCGGTGTTACAACAGTACATTATAGGAAGAAAAAAGTATCCAAATCAGTTTGTGGTACTTGTGGTGCAACATTGCATGGTGTGCCAAACAAAAGGCCATCAAAGCTTAGGAATCTTCCGAAGACTGTAAAACGTCCAGAACGTCCTTATGGTGGAAATTTATGTTCAAGTTGTACAAGAAAGTTATTAGTACAAAAAGCTAGAGCATAATCTCCTGTTGTGAAAGAGGAAATTTGTTCGGCGACGAATAAATAGATAAAGCATTATGGAGGTAAAAAATGTTAAATGTAGGAAGAGTTTGTATTAAGCTTGCAGGCAGGGATGCTGGCAGGTTAGCTGTTGTTGTTGAAAATATTGACAATAACTCTGTTCTGATTGACGGCAATGTTAGAAGGAGGAAGTGTAACATAAGGCACTTGGAGCCGACTAAAGATGTTGTTGATATTAAGGAAAAAGCTTCAAGTGAAGATGTTCTAAAAGCATTAAAGAAGGCTGGCTTAGAAGTTGTTGAAAAGAAAGAAAGTAAAAAAGAAAACAAACAAAAATCTGAGCGTCCAAGGAAGCAAAGAAAAGGTTCAGAAAAAAAGTCTGTACCTCAGCCAGAAAAAAAGGTTACAAAGAAAAAATCACCAAAGAAAGAGGATAAGAAATGAGTAATGACGAGCTTCAACAAAAATATGTTGAGTTGCAATTAATAAGTTCTCAGCTTAAAAAAGTACAGCAGGAAGCAGACATCCTTAGCCAGCAGTTGGTTGAATTAAATTATGTTAAAGAAAGCTTAGAAAGCCTGTCTAACGCCAAGGAAGGCACAGACATAATGAGTCCTCTAGGCAGCGGGATTTTTGTTAACGCAACTCTTAAATCATGTGAAAAGGTTTTAATGAACGTTGGCGGTAATGTTGCTGTTTATAAGCCAATTCCTGAAGCACTAGACATGGTCAAAAATCAGATAAAAGACATTGAGGAAATTATTAAAAATCTTAAAAATGAATATATGAAAGGCGCCACAAGGGCCAAGGAATTGCAAACAGAGATGCAAGGAATGGTCAAAAAATAAATAAATCATTTGTTTATTATACATATTTATGGATGTATTAAAGTATTATTCTAGAAATGATGTTAAACAAGCTATCTTAGATGCTGCAAAAGACAGGGAAGTCGGTGTAAGGTTTGGCAATGGAGGATTTGGTAAACGTCCTGACGTATTACAGTTCCCTGGTGATATTTATGATTTAGCCAAAAAAGGCGTAACTTCGTTTCACATTTCTGAAGAACGATGGAGTGATCCCTTACAATTGAACACAGGGATGTCAAAGAAGCAATTAGACGAGCTACGGATTGGTTGGGATTTGATACTTGACATAGACACAGCATTTTGGGATTATGCTAAGTATACAGCATTTCTTCTTATTGAAGCTTTAAAGTTTCATAATATTGAGCACATTGGTGTAAAGTTTTCTGGTGGTAAGGGGTTTCACATATGCGTTCCTTTTGAATCATTTCCTGATTATGTAAATGAAAAACCAACTAAAGATTTGTTTCCTGAGGGGTTACGCATAATTGCTAGTTATCTTGAAAATATGATTAAAGATAAATTATCCGAATACATTTTGTCTCATGATGATTTAGATTCATTACAGCAAAAGTCTGGATTAAAATATGAAGAAATTGTTAAGGATGGCAAGTTTAATCCGTTTTCAATAATTGACATTGATACTGTTTTGATTTCAAGCAGGCATTTATTCCGTTCACCATATTCGTTACATGAAAAATCTGGGTTAGTTTCTGTACCAATTGATCCAAATTCTGTGTTGCAATTTAACAAAGAAATGGCCAAACCTGAGAACATATCATTTGATTATAAGTTTGTTTTAAAGGATGAAGCAGTAAAGAATGAAGCAAGGAATTTGTTAATCCAGGCCTTTGATTGGCACTCAAAGAAATCTATAAAATTGAAAATGCAAGAAGAGTCGGTTAACGAAGAAAAAAAGTTTGAGCTTCCCAAGGAAGCCATCCCTGAAGACCTTTTTCCTCCTTGTATTCAGAAGATTTTAAAAGGTAACCTTGAAGATGGTAAGAAACGTTCAATATTCATTTTAATAAAGTTTTTGCAGCATATGGGTTGGCCTTGGGAAAAAATTAAGTCAACACTTTTATCATGGAACAAGCTTAACCCGGAACCATTGAGGGACAATTATATTTTATCTCAACTAGCATGGCACATGCGGCAGAAAGAGCATGCACTTCCCCCGAATTGCAATAACCAGGCTTATTATCTAGATTTAAGGGTATGCGAGAAAGAACCATTATGTTCACGTATTAAAAACCCTATTAATTTTTCTTATATCCGGTTTAAAGCCTACACAACCAATCAAAAAAAGCGTAAGCCTAAGAAACAAGCTCCTGCATCTTCTTAAGAAGAACCTCTTCTTCATATTGCAGTTTATCCACCATCATTTTTTTCATTTTATCTTCTATAGCTTGTTCAAGTTTTAGTATTTCAGGGAATATCATTC
>RFJO01000077.1 GCA_003694495.1 Candidatus Woesearchaeota archaeon | reverse complement strand
GAAGGTCTATTTTATAGAAAGCGCTTTGACCATACGGATTTGTAGTAAATAAAATAAGAATATCATTTTTCACATTTTCGCTTATGAATATTTTTTGAAAAGGAGATGTTATATTCAGGAAATCAAATAAATTCAATAAGACCTCTCTTAAATTCTTTTTGTTAGCCAATGATTCGATTGGATAAGATTTTAAAAAATGTGCAAGGTGTTTAAGTTTCTTTGCTTTCATATTGTAATAGCCTGACGGTTTAATCTGGTTCGCAAGATCTTCATCCCTAACTTTTATTATTTTATCAATATTTAACATCCCAGCTTTATTTAAATTAAATATGGCTTTCTCAACATTAGACCAAGACGTGTTTTGCGTTAAGATTGCACCAACCATTACCTCAAACTTGTCATTGTCTATCATAGGCCTGCCCATGTGGTGTTTTGTTTCAAGATTGCCTTTAGACAATGGCCACCAACCTTGCATGCCGTAACATTCAAGCAAAATCGAATAGATTTTTTTAAGCATAATGTATTTAAATGCAGAATATTTAAAAAGTTTTACTTACTATAATCATTAAAGAGGTGAAAAAAATAGTTTACATTGTCAAAGGTAACGGCGATAAAGCAGAGTTCGATGAAAAAAAACTTCTAAAATCTTTAAAAAATGCAGGTGCTGAAGAAAACATTGCATTAAGAGTGCTTGACAAAGTATACCCGCAACTTTATGATGGAATAACAACAAAGAAAATATACAAAATTGCCTTCAAAGAGTTAAGAAATATTGACAATCCATCAGCGTCAAGATACCAGTTAAAATGGGCAATAATGAGACTAGGGCATGGGCTTGAAGGGTTTACTTTTGAAAAGTATGTAAGTAGAATATTTGAAAATCTGGGGTATAACACTAGGCTTAATGTGGTAGCGAAAGGAAAAAATATTACACATGAAATTGACCTAGAAATAGAAAAAGATGGACAACGTTACCTAGTAGAATGTAAACATAGATCAAAACCGGGTGTGTGGATACATATACAAGTCCCATTATATGTTTATGCAAGGTTTCTTGATTTGAATGATAAATATAATGGCGCTATTGTTGTAACAAATGCAAGGTTCTCAAAACAAGCCATTGCTTATGCTAGCGGAGTTGGGTTGAGGCTTATTGGGTGGAACACAAAAAAACAAGATAATTTAAAATATCTTGCAGAAAAAAGTTTAGTCTACCCAATTACTGTACTAAAGTCAATAGATGATAAATGCCTAAAGAAGCTTTTCAACGAAGAAATAATTGTAGTAAGTGACCTGCTAGAAAAGAAACAAATTATATATAAGTTATTTAAAAAACAAAAAGCTGACAAAATAATAGATGAAGCATTAAAATTGAAGAAGTAATTTATTTTTTCTTAACTATGTCCCACCTTAGATGAACCTCTTTAAGATCTTCGTTTGATACTGAAGAAGGACAGCCATCCATTGGGCACTGGGCTGATTTGTTTTTAGGAAATGCTATAACTTCCCTTATATCATGTATGCCTAATGCCAACGCTACCAGGCGGTCAAAACCAATAGCAAAACCTCCATGAGGCGGTGCGCCGTAACGGAACGCTTCCAATAAAAATCCAAACTTTTCTTCGGCTTCTTCCTCTGTGATCTTCATTGCTTTCATTATCCGTTGCTGAATGTCTTTCCTGTGAACCCTTATTGAACCTGAACCAAGCTCAACACCGTTTAAAACTAAATCGTAGCATAAAGCAATTACCTTGCCAGGCTCAGATTCAAGGTAGTTGATTGTGTCCTCATTTGGCATGGTAAACATGTGGTGCGCTGGAACGTATTGTTCCAAATCATCGTCCCATTCAAAAAGAGGGAAGTCTGTTATCCAAACAAAATTAAGCTCTTCTGGATTATATAACGATAAATCCTTACCCAACTTGTTCCTAAGCTCTGCCAATGAAGTGTTAACAATCTTTTCTTTTTTATCAGCGACAAACAATAATAAGTCGCCTTTCTCTGCCTTTACTTTATCAATAAGCTCAGATTGCAAATCTTCACTGAAGAATTTTACCACAGAACTTTCAAGCTTGTCGTTCATCTTCATCCAAGCTAACCCGTTTGCCTTATAAATTTTAACAAACTCGATATAACTGTCAATTGTTTTTCTGGAAATCTTTGCACCGCCCTTGACATTGATGCATTTAACAACGCCACCCTTGTCAATGGCAGATTTTATTATAGAAAAGTTTGAGCGAGAGAAAATTTTTGTAACGTCAATAAGTTCTAAGCCAAACCTTAAATCAGGCTTGTCTGTACCATATTTTTTCATAGATTCATTATAAGTTAAACGCTTAAAAGGGGTTGCTATTTTCTTATTAAACGCCTTCTCGAAAATGTTTGAAATAATATTCTCAACGACCTGCCAAACATCCTCCTGGTCAACAAAACTCATCTCTAAATCTATTTGCGTAAACTCAGGCTGGCGGTCAGCCCTTAAATCCTCATCGCGTAAACATTTTGCAAGCTGAAAATAACGATCAAACCCCGAAACCATTAATATTTGTTTGTATAACTGAGGTGATTGGGGCAGTGAATATATCTTGCCAGGGTTAACCCTGCTTGGCACTATATAATCTCTTGCACCTTCTGGTGTGTTTCTTACTAATAAAGGAGTCTCAATCTCCATAAATCCTTGTTCAACCAAAGACTGCCGTGCAGCTTGCATAGCTTTATGCCTTGCTAAAAAGTTTGATTGCATTGTAGGCCTACGCAAGTCCAAATAACGGTACTTTAACCTTACTTCTTCAGACGGAACTTTCCTATCATCTATCTCCATTGGCGGAGTCTCAGATGCATTTAAGATTACTAAATCATCAACTAATACTTCCACCTCACCGGTAGGTAACTTGGGATTAACCATGCCTTCTTTCCTTGCACGAACCTTGCCTTTAATCTGTAAAACAAATTCCCTACCTAAATGTTCAGCTTTTTCATGAACCTTAGAATTATGAGATGGGTCAAAAACAACCTGTGTTAAACCATATTTGTCCCTTAAATCTATAAAAATAACGCCGCCATGGTCCCTTCTACTTTGAACCCAGCCTGATAACACTACATCTTTGCCAATATCAGCCTTGATAAGTTCACCACAAGTATGAGTACGTTTCATGAAAAGTATAGTAAATAAGCCAAGTTTTTAAAACTTACGATAACTTTTGGGCAAGGTCTTCAAGTTTGCGTAAGTTCCATTTAATACTGTCAGATTTTTTCCTGAGCTCACCGTTGCGTAAATCAAACTTTAAGAACTCGCCGTAAAGTTCGTTAACAAAATCTTTTATCTCTATAGCTTCAACGTTGTTTTTTCTTATAGACTGGTTAACTGCTAGCCTGACAAGCTCACCCGTTAAGTCGCATAAGCCCATCAAATAGTTCTCAACTTCAACATTTAACTCTTTTCTTGTGTAAAGCCTTTTCTCTTTATAAAACCCGTATAATGCCATAGCTTCAACGTATTCTTGCAAGGCAACGTTCCTTAGTGTTGTATCATAATTGTTTGAAGGTAGTTTTTTTACTAGCTGTTTTATTTCTTTAACTAACTTATCAACACTTTTAAGATCATGCCTGTGAATTGAGTAGATTATACGCTTAGATAATTGAATTATTTTTCTAGATAAATTTATTAAAGATTCACGGTTGTTTTCAAACTTTTGAAGTTCTTTTCGCATTAAATTGAAGTCTTTTTTATCTATCATACTTGAAATAATAATAAGAAAAGATTATAAACTT
>RFJO01000076.1 GCA_003694495.1 Candidatus Woesearchaeota archaeon | reverse complement strand
TTCATGAACTTTATGGACATGGATTGTTTATTGAACACTCTATAATTAGAAAACAACTTAATAAGGCCAATTTATATAATCCAATTAATTATGAAAAACAAATGTTTGGCATATGTCATAAAAATATTGAAAATTATGAAGGGTTGAATATCATTAGCCATGAATTTAAAAACAAGGAACAAATAGGAGTTACTTTTAAAATAAAAGAAGGGTTTATTGCAATTCTTGAAAGATACCTTGTCTATCTGAAAAAAGATTTAGGACAGAGCCGTGAGCCCTGTTGAGCCCCGAAACATTTATAAATAAAACACATAAACAACTAAGTTATTCAAAAGAAATGTAGGCTTGAAGCCAAGAGCACAGCTGGCCTGAATCTTTTGACGGAGGAAAAAATGGCTCTGTACAAAGTATTAAAAGAATTATGGAAAAGGCCTAAACAAAACTTAGGCAGTTTATACAAAGAAAGACTTATACAGTTCAGGAGAGATCCTGCAATTGTAAAAATTGATAAACCGACAAACCTGGCAAGGGCGCGTTCTCTCGGTTACAAAGCAAAGAAAGGTATTGTAGTGGTAAGGGTTAGGGTTAAAGCCGGCGGAAGAATGAGGCCGAAGTTTAAGGCCGGGAGAAGGTCTAAGCATCTTAGAAGAACCAAGATCGTGTCAAAAAGCTACCAGGTTGTGGCAGAAGAAAGGGCGCAAAGAAAGTTCACTAACCTTGAAGTGCTAAACTCTTACGAAGTCATGCACGATTCTGTGCATAAGTGGTTTGAAGTTATAATGGTTGACCCTTACAGGCCTGAAATAAAGAAAGATAAAAACCTTAGCTGGATTGTGGCAAGGAAGCATACAAACAGAGTGCTGAGAGGTAAAACCTCTGCAGGCAAAAAGTCAAGAGGACTGAGAGGCAAAGGTAAGGGGCATGAAAAGGCAAGGCCTTCACTAAGAGCAAAAGGAAGGCAGGCTAACTAAATTTTTATTTTTCTTATTAAATTAAACTTGATTAAAATATATTTCTTACCATTTACTAAAAATGCCAAATTGATAACTTTAGATATCAATTGATATTAATAATTATCAAATAAAAGAATCAACCTTAAAAAAACAGCATATCCTCAAACCAAACAATAAAATATTTAAATTAATACATTCTTTAAACTAAAATAATGAAAAGAGGTTTAATTATATTTGCAATTCTTATACTGTTTGCAAACATTGTTGCAGCTGACACTGTAACGTTAACCGACCCGGAAGATGTGTCAGGAAACCAAGTTACTTTGGAATGTTCAGGCAGTGTAACGGCCGGAGTGTTAACTAAAGCTGAATTCTGGACAAACATAACTGGAACGTTTACCAAATATTCACAAAAAGCTGCATCTGGATCATCACAAACTGTAACCGAAACCATTACAGGGTTAAGCAACGGCGTGTATGAATGGAACTGTGTGTTCTATAACGATACAGTAAACGACGCCTACAATTTTACCGCCTCATCAAACCAGACATTTACAATAAGCGTAGATTCAAACCATGCCCCTAGTTTCAGTGGCACAATCCCAGATGTAAGCTTCGCGGAAGATACAACCAAGTCAAATGCGTTCGATCTTGACGATTATTTCTCTGATGAAGACGGTGACACGTTAACATATTCCGTGTCAGGCAACTCTTCAATAACCGTAACCATATCTTCAGGAGAACTAAGTTTCTCTTCAACCAACAACTGGACAGGGTATGAAACATTAACGTTTACTGCATCTGACGGAAGCTTAACTAACACAAGCAACAGTGTTATAGTAAACGTTACGCCTGTGGATGACCCGCCTTACCTGTCAGACCCCTTCAATAACATAAGCTGGACGATGAATACCAACAAAACTGTTGACTTGTCAGGCCATTTCGCCGACGTGGACACGACGTCGTTAGGTTACACAGCTTCCAGTGTAAGCCATATAACAGTTTACATCAACGACGATGAAGCAACGTTGGTGCCGGAAAAGGACTGGGTGGGTAACACAACTATCGTATTCTATGCTAACGATACCCATAACAAAACTGCAAGCAATACAATTACATTAAACGTAAAATCCAACACTACAGAAAACCATGCGCCTGAGATTTTGTCTTACGCGCCGCTGAGCACTACAATATCTATGAAAGATAATGAAGAAAGAACTTTTGAAATTGTGAAAGATGATGAAGACGGGGATACCTTAACAGTCAAATGGCAAAAGGATGGATCGGATATATCTGGCGCAACATCGGATAAGTATAAGTTGAGCAAGCCTGCAGCTGGAGAGTTTACATTGAAAGTTATAGTAAGCGACGGAAAACTTACAACTTCACAAAGCTGGAAGATAAAAGTCAGGTCAAGCAGTGAAACTGTTGAAGTGGCTGAAGCTGTCACTGCGCCTGTGAAAACAGAAAACACATCGTCAATAATCACAAAAAGCGAAAAGAAAGAAGACGTGTGCGGAGACGGTATAAAAGGCGAGACTGAAAATTGTGCGAACTGTATAGACGATGTGCCGTGCGGTGATAACCAAGTTTGCATTGATGCGCAGTGCGTGGAGAAGGCAAGCTCAAAGTTTGCTGTTGGGATTATCTTGGGCATAATCGTCGGCATTGCAGGGATAGCGTTCCTAATTTATAAAATAAATACACATAGCCAATCCATAAATTATCATAGGGGCGGGATTAGGCCGGATGAGGAAAGGCCTGACCTGAACAAAGTTGAAGTAAGGCCTGTGTCTGACGTGGACGATTTTTATCATAAGCATAAAAAAGTTAAAGAAATTGAAGCGCCTGAAAGAAAAGAAACAGAGATTGAAGCTTACATTAAAAAAATGAGGGATTTAGGAAAAACTGAAGCGGAAATAAAAGATAAACTGCTTTCAAAAGGCTGGCCCAAGTGGCAAATTGAGATAATGTTGAAAAAAATTAAGTAAGGTTTTTAAATATAAACAATAACTAAATTCTTATGAAAAGAGGTTTAGTGTTTTTTTTAATATTCTTGGCAGGCGTTGTTGCAGCCAATACTGTAGATAATTTTTATCCTGACAATATTGTTGTAAACAATCATACTGTAAACTTTAGTTGTAACTTTTCAACAGATATTAACGTGACAAAGGTTAACCTTTATCTGGGCAACGCCAGTGACTTCAGTGTTAATAAAAGCTTAGACTTTAACACAAACGAAAGCAACGCAAGTTTTGTTGTGCAAGGCATTGAAAATGGTACATACCTCTGGGGATGTGAAGCTGTGCTGGAAAATGGTTCTAGAATCGTTGGCGAAAATAAAACGTTTGAGGTTAAGGTTGAAAAAACATCTAGTGAAGAACAAGCTAACCTCCCGCCGAACCAAACAAAAGGGTTGCCTGAACTTGTATGGAACAAAAGCACATCTTTTACACTAAACCTGTCAGAGTATTTTGAAGATGAAGATGAACTTGAGTACGTGTTTTACCCTATGGCGAGAATAAGCGTTGAAGTGAACAATGATATTGCAAACTTTACGCCAATGAAAGGCTGGAGCGGGAAAGTTAACACGACGCTTAACATAACTGATGGAGAATACACAATTAACACTACTGTATTTTTGAACGTGAAAAACCCTGACGCGATAAACAGGTCTGAATTGAAGAAAGAAGTGCCAAGGTTTTACGCGGAAAGTATTGAACCTTTGGAAACAACATACTCAATGCTTGAAGATAGTTTGCAGCTTAAAATAAATGTTAATGAAGATGCGGAAAATGTAAGTTATAAGTGGTACGTAAATGGCGTTGAACAAAATGTGAACAGCGATAGTTTTAGTTATACGTCGCAACATAACGGCGAAAGTGTTACAATAAAAGTGCTTGCAACTGATGCGTACAACCAAACAGTGGAAAAAACCTGGGTCATAAAAGAAACTTCTTGTTTTGACGGACTACTTAACGGAAACGAAGAAAAAATTGATTGCGGTGGAAGTTGCCAACCATGTGTTGAAGAGAAACCTGAACCTGAGTGCGGGAACGGTGTAAGAGAATCCGGGGAAAATTGTTTAACTTGCCCGGAAGATGCAACATGTAGCAAAGGCTTTGTGTGCTCAGAAAACGGAAACTGTGTAAAGGAAGAAAAAAGTTTTGCCGGGCTTGTCATAGGGATAATAATTGGCGTAATTGTGTTATTAATGTTAACCGGGTTCCTGTTTAAGTTAATACAAAAGAAAGTCGAGTCAAAAGTGAAAAAAGAAGAAAATAAAATTAAACCTTTAACTGAAGTTGAAAAGCCTAACTTGCAACCAACAGAAACAAAACCAACACAAGATAATGTTAATCAGCAAAAACCTGAACAGCCAACCAACATGAACCAAAGTGTAGAGCAACCTGGCCAGTTAAAACCTGAGCAAACTGGAATGAACGTGCAAGAACAAAAAACAGAACAAACTCAGATGAAACAGCCACAACAAACTGGAATGAACGTTCAAGAACAAAAACAAGAGTCACAGATTGATCCGCAGCTTAAAGAGTTTATTGAAAAAATGAGAAGCCTTGGAAAAAGTGATGAGGAAATTAAAGCCAAACTAAAAGCCAACGGCTGGACCGATGATGAAATAAGACCGGCGTTTAACTAAAAAGCCTTATAAATAAAACCAAGTTCTATAAAGTTAATGATAACAAATAAAGAAATTGAAGAAATAAGAAAGTACCTTGATAAAGCAGAAAACCCTTTGTTTTTTTACGACGATGACCCGGACGGGCTTAGCTCTTACCTCTTGCTAAAAACATTAAACGATAAAGGCAAGGGGTTGCCCATAAAATCTTCACCGAAACTTGATGAACTGTACATTAGAAAAATTAAAGAATATTCGCCGGATTATGTTTTTGTGCTTGATAAACCGATAATTACGCAAGAGTTTGTTAACAAAGTTAATACGAAAATAATATGGATAGACCATCATCCTGTCGTGAAAATAAACGGCGTGAAGTATTATAACCCGAGAAAGGAAAACCCTAATGATAACAGGCCCACCTCATACTGGTGTTACAAGATTGCAAACGATAAACTCTGGGTTGCAATGTGCGGAATTGTGGGGGACTGGTACGTGCCGGAGTTCCTTAACGAGTTCATAAAACTTTACCCTGGACTTGCAAAAAAAAGTAATGATGCGGCAAAGTTGTTGTTCGAAACTAAGCTTGGCACTTTGGTAAAAGTGTTTGCTTTTGTGCTGAAAGGCAAAGTGTCAGACGTGAAAAGGAATGTTGCAATACTATCAAAAATAAAATCGCCTTATGAGATCCTTGAACAAACAACGCCTAAAGGCAAGTTCATATACAGGTATTATGAAAAGATTAACAAAACGTTTGAAAAAATGTTGCATGAGGCAAAAAAGCATGCTACTAAAAGCAAAATATTAGTTTACACTTACCCAAGCTCTAAGCATAGTTTAACAGGAATATTGTCAAACCAGTTGCTTTACACTTACCCGAATAAAGTCATAATTATCGGGAGAGTTAAAGATGATAAAGTGTTAATGAGCATACGAAGCAAAAAGCATAACGTGCTTAAGATCCTGGAAACTGCGTTGAAGAGTGTGGACGGTTACGGTGGCGGGCATGACCATGCGTGCGGGGCAGGTGTAAATAAGGAAGATTTTGAAACCTTTGTGGAAGAGTTTAAAAAAGTTTTAAATACTAATTAGACGTATTGTTTTATATGAAAAAATTGTTGGTGATATTGTTTTTGTTGTTTGTTAATCTTGCGTATGCTGTGCCGGACAATTATAATAATTATAGTTCGCTTGAAATATCTACAATGATTTCGTCCAGCGTCGTTGCACAAAAAGGTACCACGCCAAGAATAGATGTGTTTGACGTAAACTTTTCGTTCTTTCCAAAAGATGAAGGTAAAAGACAAATTGTTGTCGAAAAAAAGTTTTATTCTGATAAAGACCCAACAAGCATTTTAGAAGGTGAAGATTCTGTAGTTTACCATTGGAAAGACCCTAGCATAAAACAAACATTGTTTGATTATAATGCTGAAGCTAAAGTTGTTACAGTGAACACTTTCAAAAAGATTGAAGATATGATTAGGTTTCCGTTAACTAAAGTGCCAAAAGATGTTGTGCAGTATACAAAGCCGTCAGAGTTTATTGACATAAACGATGATATAAAAAATAAAGCAAGTGAAATTGCTGACGGTGAAACTGACTATTATAAAGTAATATTTAAAATAGCGAACTGGGTGCAGGAAAATGTTAACTATAACCTCTCCACACTTACGGCTGAAGCTGTGCAAAAGTCGTCATGGGTCATGGAAAACAGGGAAGGCGTGTGCGATGAAATTACCTCGTTGTACATATCAATGCTGCGTTCGCTAGGAATACCTGCAAGGTTTGTAGGGGGACAAGTTTACAGTAACATTGACCATAACTTCGGCAACCACGGCTGGGCAGAAGTATATTTCCCGTCATTCGGCTGGGTGCCTGTAGATGTTACTTTTGGACAAGTTGGGTGGGTTGACCCTAGCCATGTAAAGTTCAAAGACGCAATTGATGCTAATGAGCCTTCTGTAACATTTTTCTGGAAAGCTATGGACGTGGAGTTTTTGCCTAACCCGGTTAACATAAACACAGTTGTTGAAAAGAAAACAGGTAGTGTGAAAAAAGAAGTTAGCATGAAAGTCGAAAGCCTGGAAGATAATCTCGGGGAAGGAAGTTATGTGCCAATAATGGTTGATATTGTTAACCCGAACAATTATTATGTGCCGCTAAAAGTTAGGTTGACTACTGCACCTCAAGTTGTGGGCAAAAGTTATAAGAACGTATTGTTAAGACCGTTGGAAGAAAAAAATGTTTTTTTTATAGTTAAATTAAAAGATAACCTTAAACCAAACTATGTGTACACAACAGTGGTTGAAGCTGTAACCAATTTTGGAGAAAGTGCAAAGACTGAAATAAAGTTTGAAAAAGGTAAACGGAAAATGACAAAAGAAGAAGCAGAAGATGTGATAAAGCTTCTTGAACCGAGAGATGATAAACAATATTTCCCAAACCTTGAACTGAACTGCAAACTTGACCAGAGATATTATTATAACGACGAATTGGCAAGGTTGAGCTGTGATGTGAAAAATACCGGTAATATGAGGTTTGATGACCTGAAAGCTTGTTACGTAACAGATTGCAAGTATATAGACCTTGCCGTAAACGAAAAGAAAAGTGTTGAATGGGTGCTTGACCTGAAAAATTATAAGGACACTAACCTTGTGGTTAGCGTTGAAAGTAAAACCATGCAAAAAACAACGTTCGTAAAACTTGATGTTATAGAAAATCCTAACCTTGAAGTGTTAAGCTTTAAACCGAAAGAAATTGAATACGGCCAGGATTCTGAAATGTTGTTTGAAGTAAACACGAGCTATGAGGCAAGAAATGTTGTAATAAACGTAAAACATTTTGGTTCAACCGATTTTGATAACGTAAGGAGCCATAAAGTGCTTTCAATACCGTTTAATTCAAAAGACCTGCCACGGGGTAATGTTGAAGCAACAGTAACATATAATGATGCAGTTGACAAGAAGTATGTAAAACAATATAACTTTAAATTTAATGTGATAAACAAACCATGGTATATAAAATTTATAATCTGGCTTGAAGGGTTTTTGAACTAATTCTTTGCTAAATTACAATAAACTTTATAAATGAGCAATTTATCCCTTACTCAAGAAAAAAGAAAGGTGATAAAAATCTTGAAAGAAGCATTAATCATTGGGGGATTAGTTCTCGTATTTGCAGTAGGCTACTGGCTTCTTAATCCTGGTAAAAAAAGGATGTTGGCTAAAGCTAGAAAACTGCACAAGAAAGGCGAATTGTATTATAACGAAGGCGACTTAGAATTAGCTAACGAATATTATGCTGAAGCTGAAAGCTTAAGAAGAGCAGCAAGGGAGATGGCATAAAATGGAATGGTATGAAGAACTTGATTTTGACGAAAATCCTTTTAAAAAAGAAACAAAAACAGTAGGCTATGATGACCTGCTGGATGATATGATGTATGGAATTGTGTCAGGGCACATGATGTTTATTGAAGGTGCGCCTGGCAGCGGAAAGACGAAACTTCTAAAAGAAGCAATAAGAAGGTTTGGAGGACACGGAAAAGTTATATACGTGAATTGTAAAAAGCTTCATAAAGAGCTTAATGTGGAAAGACTTCTAAAAGACAGGTATGGCTGGTTCGCTACAAAAGTCTTAAACAAAAAGCCTAAAAATATGATACTTTTGTTGGATGAAGTTGAACACCTTTCACAAAAAAACTGTGAAAGAATAAAATATTATTATGACCAAAATTATCTGAGAGCTGTTGTGTTTGCAGGAACTGATTTTGAACTTGCAGGCTTGAATGAAAGTATTCAACAAAGAATACATAAAAAGCTTATTGTTAAAGAATTGTCAGACTATGAAGCTGTACAAGTTGTAAGGGAAAAAATCGGGGAAGACCTGTTGTCTGACAGGGTTATAAAGTACATATACAATGTATCTAACAAAAACAACAAAAAGTTCCTTGAAAATTGTGAGACTGTGTGCAAAGTTGCAGCAAAAAATAAAGACCTGAAAGAAGAAGATGTTGACAAAATTCTTGAAGAATCAACAATAACGGCGGTGACAAAATGAATGTGTGGTATAAAGAATTAGGATTCCATAATAACCCGTTTAGCATAAAACCGGCAGCGTTCCATGACAACCTGTTTGGTTATGAAGATCTGGTTGCAAGGGTTATTAAAAGCATAGAAGCAAATAAGTTTGTTTTTATTGAAGGCAATTATGGTGAAGGTAAAACAACAATACTTAAACATGTGCTAAGGTTTTTCGGCGGGCATAAGAAGGTTATATACTTTAGCGTTAACAGGGTTGAAAACAGGCTGCAAATAAGAAGGTTGCTTAATGAAAGGTACGGAAGGATCGGTAAGTGGCTGGATATTAGGCCGAAAGATATGATCCTTCTATTGGATGAAGTGCAAGACCTTGACCCGAGAGATGTTGAGAAGATACTTAAGTTCAAAAAAGAAGGTAACTTCAGGTCAGTCGTGTTTGTTAGCCAAAAATATGATGAAAAAATGTTTAACAAGGAAGTGCTTAAAGACCTTAAACACTTTAAACTTGAAAAGCTAAACGAAAACGATGCAGTGAAAATCGTAAGAAAAAGAATCGGCGACCTTGAGATAATAAGTGATGACATGATAAAGAAAGTTTTTAAGTTATCTAATAATAACGCAAGAATGTTGTTGAAGAACTGTGAAATGTTATGCAAAAATGCAGTTGATTACGGTTATAGTAAAGTTACAGACAAAATTGTAAACGACTTTTTTGGGGAAGTGGCTGAGGTTAAAGAAGAGCCTAAAGATGAAAAGATCTTCCTTGAGTTTGAAGAAGACGAAAAAAAAGAAGTTAAAGAAGAAACTGAAGAACTTGAAACAGAGCAACCTGAAGTTAAAGAAGAAACTGAGAATAGTGAAGAACTTGAAAAAGATAATAAAGAAGAAGTTGACGGAGAGCTTGAAGAGGAAAAGCCAAGAGAAGAGCTTGAAACTAAAGATGTTTCAGTAGATGAAAAGCTAAAACTTGAAAAGCAAGAGTTTGAAGAGCATGACAAAATTGATGAAGAGTTGTCAAGGATGGAATTGGAAGAGAATAAAGAAGAAACAGTTAACAAACTTGAAAATGGAGCACAAAAGCCAATTGCTGCAGAAGAAGCTTTAGCAAAAGATACTGAAGAAATTCTTGACAAACATTATTATTGAAAATGAAAAAATTAATTTTTTCTTCTTTATGTGCATTAGTCATGGCATGTGCACCGCCACAAAAAAAACTTGAAGATTGTAAAACAGACGCTAGGTATTCTGTTCTGACAAAAGAGGGGTACAGGATTAGGTTGTATGCGCAAGAAGATTCTTTGTCCGTACATATCTATGACACTAAACATCGCATGGACGAGTTATACCTTAACGACAATGATTTTAGTAAAGGAAACGGGGTTGATTCAGTAAGAAACATGAGCAGGAACCTTGTTTGTTACAAAAATAGAAAACCTAATTGTAAAAAGGAAGAACTGGAAAAGGCTAACCAGATTTTTAAGTTTGCACTGAAAGAACTGGGGTTTGATGAAAAATTTTTGCCCGAGAACGGCGTGCTGGGCACGTGGAAGTTTTATAAATAAGCTGTAATTAATTAATTCTATGGTAACAGATGTTGTAATGTTTGAAGGTGAGAACAATTATGGTTTTGACAGAACGATAAACCTCAAAAAAACCAAATTGAAAATTGTTGAAGGTAACGGGTTTGAAGGTAACAGAAAAACACTGCAAAATAAAAAAGTTGACATTTTATTATCACCTGAAAAAGGAATAAAGAAAGATTCAATGCATCACAGAAACTCTGGCCTGAACCATGTGCTGTGTAAACTGGCAAAAGAAAATAATATCGTAATAGCCATATCATTCTCAGACATACTTAATTCGAAGAACCGAAGCGATGTTATAGCAAGGATTATGCAAAATGTTAAACTATGCAAAAAGTATAAAGTTAAAATTATGTTTGGGAGTTTTGCAAAAAATAAATGGGAATTGAGAGGGTATGAAGACTTAAAAGACTTTGCAAAAATTCTTGGCATGGATGATAAAATGGCAAAGGAAGCGTTTAATGTTATTGAAGAAATCTTAAACAAAAATAACGAAATAAGAAGAGGGGTTAAACTTGTAAATGAGGCTTAACATTGTTGTTAAAACTAATGCCAAAAAAACAAGAATAGTTGAAGATAACGGTATTATAAAAGTAGAAGTCAAAGCTCCGCCAGAGAACAATAAAGCTAACATGGAAATAATTAAGCTGTTTTCAAAAAAGTATAAAACTAAGGCAAGAATTGTGCAAGGAGCAACTTCTAAAAAGAAAGTTATCGAGGTCTAAAACTGTTTATAGTGTCAACCCTGTTGCTTATAACTTCAGATGTTTCTGCATTGAACTTTATGTTCCATACTTTTAATGAGAGAGTTAACACAGTAATGTTCCATACTGTAACATTTTCGATTACCTGCAATATTATTATGTATTTTATTATCAAATCATTTTTGGGTTTTAACTCGTTTAATTTCTCAATTAAAGATTTGAAACCGAGTTTTACCTTAGACAAATCAAGCTCGGACAAAGTTTGCTTATGTTTCTGAAAAATCTCTTGAGAACACTTAACTTCAATTTCCTTATTGTCAACAAAACTTTTAATATTATGCTCAAACGGCGAATAAAAGTCCGCCTGCCATTTTGCAGAATCTAACTTGTCTGCTTCAGAGATAATAATGGCAGAGGAAAGATAACGGTTGTCGTCCAGCATGCCTGATTCATTTAGCCTTTTTATGAAGGATTTTAATTTTTCTAACATAAAAATAAAATAACAAACGGCTATATTTAAAGATTATCAAAAAAGTAAACTATTTAAGCAATTAATGTATTATTTTTAATATGAAAAGAGGCCTTTTGATTATTTTAATTATGATTTTAATGGCTAGCATTGCAAGCGCTGAAATTGTCATAAACGGCCCTGAGAACTCTGTGTACAATTTAGGCGATAATGTTGATATAAACGGATATGTATGGCAAAATGAAAGCTTTGACGGGTTTATTAACACTAAAATTGTGTGCAGTAACATTGAGTATCCCGTTAAGCTTTTTAATATAAATATCCCAAAAGACCAACAGCTTAACATCCCTGAAGATGTGGGGTTGCCAGAAATAATTATACCGCCTGACCTGGAAGGCAATTGTAGCATAGTGGTTGAATTGCTTCGTGGTGTGGATGTTTTTGACTCTGGAAAAAGTGATCAATTTGAAGTTGTCAAAAGGCTTGACGCAGCGTTTGAGATTGAAAATGAAAATGTTCAACTAGGTGACAAAATTAAATTTCAAGCAAGTTTGTTGAAAGTCAATGGCGGAGATGTGGAGGGTACAGCGAACATATATTTCAAATATGATAACAGTAAATATCTTATAAGTGCTGTCGAGATAAAAAATGGTAAAATTAATTTTGAGTATGATAGTGCAGGGTTAAAACCAGGAAGTTATGTTGTTGATGTATATGCGAAAGATAATTCTGGTAATGAGTTTATGTTTGAAGATGCTATAATGTTTAACATTGTAAACAATTTAGTGGTAAGTGCTAATCTAAACAAAGAAAGGTATAAGCCTGGAGAAGTGGTAAGGGTTAGTGGAACAGTTGACAATGCAGTTAATGAAAATGTTAATGTAGAAATTTCGCTTGGAGATCTTAAAGAAACAACAAAAGTGGTAAACGGACAGTTTTCAAAAGAGTTTATTCTGCCTAAGGATGTTAAAAGCGGAGATAATAAACTTAAAATAAAAGTAAGCGATAATTTTGGCAACGTTGGCACCGAAACCCTCGAGCTTGAAGTATTGGCACAGCCAACAAAAATAGATAATGTTCTTAATTTAGACGTGTTCCAGCCTGAAGATGTGTTGGAAGTTACGCCCATGCTGTTTGATCAAGCAGGGGATGAGCTTAGCATGTCTGTACTCGTAGAAATATTAAACACAAAAGAAGATGAGGTTTTCTCTAAAACCGTTAAGAGTAACCAAAAACTAATATACAGAATTCCAAAGTATGCTATGCCTGGCATGTGGGTGTTAAGAACAAGCGTAAATGATGATGTGGTGCAGGAAAGCGTGCTTACCATAGCAAGCCTGCAAAAAGTTAGCGCTGAAATAGAAAATAATGTGCTTGAGATAAAAAATCTCGGTAACACGAAAGTTAAGGATAATTTCGAGATTGTTGCAAAAGGTAGCAAAGATACGTTTAAGATAAACAAAAGAAAAACGCTTTACCCAAACAGCAGTATAGTGCTTAACCTTGAAAACGAACTGCCAAGCGATGTTTATGATATAACTGTAAGGTTGCCTAACAATGAACAAGAGTTTTTTCAAGATGTGCAAATAACAAACGGAAAGCCTATAAAATCTTTGAATAAATTTTATGTCCTATTAATACTCTTGTTCATACTGTTTATTTTATATATGATGTTTTCAAACAAAAAAGAAAAACCAAAAAGAACCATCCCGCAAACGCATAAGAAAAAGTTAATGAATGTGAGAAAAACGTTGGATGAACATAAGCAAAAAGAGCATGAAAGGATTAAAACAATAAAGGATTTTAAAGAAACAATTTTACAAGAAATAAAGAAAACTGAAAAGAAGGCAGAAGAAGCGTTGCGGTCAAAAAAAGGTGAAGTTAAGCCTACAAGTGAAGAAAATAACGATTTTGCGAACATGTTCGGTTAAGGGCTTACCAAAATTAAATCTTTACCTTCGTCAATTTCTTTAAGCTTAAAATTTTGTTTAAGTTTAAAAACAATTTCCTTAAAATCTTTAGATCTCTTTAATATCGAAAATGCATAAACACAACCAGGCTTTGACACGCGTTTTATCTCTTTTATGGCTTTATCAATGTCAGCATGGTGAAGGGCTGTTACCGAAATGATTGAACTGAAGTAGTTGTCAGGGTAAGGGATACTTTCAGCTTGCGCAACAACTTTTTCGCCGTTGTAATAAGAAAGAAGCTGCTCGCTGGGATCTAATGCGACTGATTTTACATTGAAAAATGAGGTGGAAATGCCTGTGCCTGCGCCTATGTCAAGCATTATAGGTTTTGGTGTAAAGTGTTCAGATATTAGTTCTAACTTTTTTAACTGTTCTTCTTTGTAAAGCTCGTTATAGCCTGAAGAGATTTCGTCATAATACTTCATTTTTTTGTCAATATTGTTTCTATTGTTGTCGGGCAAAACCTTTTCCTTTCACAACCGGTTCTACTGCCCATAATACACCCTGCATCATTCTGGTGACCAAAATAGCCATTAATATGACCCAACTCATGCGCAAGGACAGTGTAAAGCTGGTCAGTGCATTGATGATGTACTGTGTCAATGATGATTGAGTTGTGCCTATAATCTGTAAAACCTAACCAGTTATCTTGATCCGGAACATCCCCAGAAACAAAGTAAACAGATTCATGGACCTGGTTGTCTCCGCTTACAATGTTGTTTTTATTTAAATTAGACCGGAATTGCCTGAACCTGAACCTGACATCGTATTTAATTTTAAATGTTTCATTATATTTGTCAACAACATCGTGCACAACGGACTTAACCCTCTCAATATCTTTCTTGCTTAAAGAACTGTCAATAATAATATCTAACGATTTTCTTACAACCTCGTTTCTTCTATCTCTCCTGGTTGGATAATTGTCTAAAGTTATATAACCACCCATACCTATGCCTAGCGCTAACCCTAATGCAATTATACCGTCCCGATACTTTTGATAAAGCAATCCCATTTTCAAGAACTTATGCTCAAATATGGTATATAAATCATTTGGTTAGTGTCCAGGGCATAAATACTTGATTTTGTAATGCTTAAGCTTTGATAAAGACTTTTGCATTTCTGCTGGAGAACTGTCAGGCAAATCTGTTCTGCCGATTATACCTTTATGAAACAAAGTGTCGCCGGAAAACATTATGCCATGGTTTTTGTGCCACACACAAATAGCTGTTTTTGTGTGCCCTGGGGTTTTTATTATCTCTAAATCATCTATCTCTTCCAAGGGCGAAAATTTTATTTTTTTTAATAATAAATATGATCTAAACTTTAAGATTGAACCAAACTCTGGTTTGCTTGTGTTAGCATAAAATTTAGCGTTCTTGAACAATAAAGGGTTGCCAACGTGGTCGTAATGCAAATGGGTAAATATGACTCTTTTAATATCTTCAGGCTTGTGACCCAAAGAATTTAACCTTTTAACCAATAATTTTGAGTTCTTGTAACTACCCAAATCAATCAATGTCATTGAATTTTCTAAAAAGTAAACGTTGCAGCTTAACCCTGGACCTTTAGGGAATAGCCAAACGTTGTCAACAATTTTCTTAATCTCCATAAACACTAAAACCTATAAAAAAATATATAAAGTTTCTTAATGATAAATTAATTATGGAAGTCTACCTTGACAATGCAGCAACAACAAAAGTTTCAAAAGATGTTGTTCTTGAAATGACTAATGCTTTAAAAAACATTTACGGCAACCCGTCTTCTGTACATTTTAAAGGCACTGAAGCGCAAGAAGAAATAGATAAAGTAAGAAAGATTATCGCAAAAAAAATTAATGCAGAAGCAAAAGAGATAATATTTACTTCTGGAGGAAGTGAAGGTAACAATTTTTGTATAAAAGGCATAGTAAAGGCTTCCAAGAAAAAGCATATAATCACAAGTAAGATTGAACATGCTTCTGTGCTGAACACCTGCAAACAACTAGAACTAGATGGCTTTAAAGTAACTTACATTGACGTAGACAAAAACGGACTGGTTAACCCAAAAGATGTCGAGAAGGCTATCAAAAAAGATACGGCGTTAGTTACAATAATGCACGCAAACAATGAGATTGGAACAATACAAGATATAGAGAAAATAGGAAAAATATGCAAAAAACATAAAGTGTTGTTTCACACTGATGCAGTGCAAAGTTTTCTTAAAGAAAAAATTGACGCTAAATATATTGATGCGC
Source organism: Candidatus Woesearchaeota archaeon (assembly GCA_003694495.1). GTDB lineage: Archaea > Nanobdellota > Nanobdellia > SCGC-AAA011-G17 > GW2011-AR17 > J104. The sequence continues at coordinate 2,520 of RFJO01000076.1, read as the reverse complement.
TTACAATCAGCGCGCATAAGTTTCATGGGCCTAAAGGCGTTGGGGCTGTGTACTTAAGGCAAGGAATGAAAGTAGATAAGTTAATTGAAGGCGGAAAACAGGAGTTTAACCTAAGGGGCGGTACGCAAAATGTGCCAGGCATTATCGGAATGGGCAAAGCTGTCGAACTCTGGAAAGAAAATAAAATGAAAGATTTAAGAGATTATATGATAAAAAGAATCTTAACTGAAATTCCTGGAACTAAACTTAACGGGCATAAAACGAAACGTTTGGCAAATAATATTAACATATCATTTGATGATGTGGAAGGGGAGGTTGTTATGCTACACCTTAGTTACCTAAATGTTGCCGTGGGTACCGGATCGGCATGCCATGAAAAAATGATTAAAGTGTCGCACGTGTTGCATGCAATCGGGTTGGATAAAAAGTCAGCCATAGGTGCAGTAAGGTTTACATTGTCTCCATTTACAACAAAAAAAGAAGTTGATTTTGCTATTGAAAAACTAAAAACTGTTGTGCAAACATTAAGAAAGGTGAAAACATGAGCGTATTAACAAAAAATGAAATATTGAAAAGATTAAAAAAAGGTGAAATTAAAATTGAACCGTTGAATGAAAAAAATATTGGGCCTGGGTCAATCGATCTTACATTAGATAACGAGTTCAGGATGTTTAATAACAAAAATAAAAAAATAATCCTTGATGAAAAAACTGATTACAAAGATTATACTGAAATAAAAAAAGGTCCTGTTGTGCTTAACCCTGGAGAGTTTATATTAGGAATTACAAAAGAAAAGATTAAGCTTCCACCAAACTTGTGCGGTATGTTGTCTGGCAGAAGCAGGTTTGCAAGAATGGGCATAATTGTGCATGCAACTGCGAGTTTTATACAGCCAGGAATAAACAATAAGCAAGTGTTAGAGATATATAATTTGTCAAAGAAAAAAATTGTGCTTAATCCAGGGTTGAAAATATGCCAACTTTCAATACTAAAATGTGAAGGTAAAGCGTTATATAAGGGGAGATTTGCCAAACAAACAAATGTTTAAAAGAAAAGCTTATAAATAAATATATTTTCTAAAATTGTATAATCATAATAAAAAAGTGAGGTGAAAATTAATGAGAAAAAATCTTTTTTTGGTTTTGTTGATAATAACTATTTTGAGTGGTTCTGTATTTGCAATAAACCTTGGTGATTTCGCAAATATTGGAGATGAATACACATATGCAAAAGATAATGTGAAAATAACAGAAGTTTATGCTAACCCTGTAGGTAAAGATAATTTGTATGAGTATTTTGAAATAACTAACTTTGGCAATAAAAGGGTAGTGATCCGATGTGGAAAGGGAAACAATGACTGGGGATGGTCTAACTTGCATGCGGAAGATGGTCTTTCCCCAGATGGAAAAGAACTACGTATCTTTGGCAATTATGGTAATTGTCAAGATATTACACTTAATCCAGGGGAATCCTTAGTTTTGACGAGAAACCCTGGAGCATTAAGAACAAGATTCCCTGAAACAAAGAATTGTAAAGTTGTACAATATAGAAAAAATGACCTTACATTAAACAACAAAGGGGGCCTTTGGCGCGCACATTATGGCTCAAAGGATCCTGTAGGTGAAAGAATAACATTGTACAGCCAGAGAAACATGGCAAACAGTTTTACGGTCGATAGTGTATATTTTCTTTTAGGAAATGATGACAGTTACCAAAGTTTGCATATAGCTAAAGATGGTACCCAAACCTTTGCAGATCCTACACCATGTCAAGCTGCACAGCCTTGCCCTGATAATGATGGAGATGGGCATAAAGATGCAACCTGTGGAGGAACAGATTGTAACGATAACGATCCAAATTTATGGCAATTGCTAAGCGGATATATAGATAACGACAATGATGCTTACGGTGTTGGGTCGCTTGTACAGGTTTGTTCCGGCATGACATTACCAGAAGGTTACGCAAATGTTGCAGGAGATTGTGATGATACAAGGGAATGGATTAACCCAGGAGTAAAATTAGACATACCAGGTGACGAGTTTGACGCAAACTGTGACGGAGTTATCGAGTGTAACCCTAATGACTACAATAGATTTTTTCCTAAACTAAAGAAACACAAAGATGAAGAAGAGGATGATGACAAAGAGAAAGAGGATAAAAAGAAAGACAAAAAAGATGACAAAAAGAAAAATGATAAAAAGAAAGATAAGGAAGATGACAAAGAGAAAGAGGATAAAAGTAACCACGGACAGTATGTTAAATGTGTAACCAAAGCACTAAAGCCATTATATAAATCTGGATTGATTGACAAAAAGCAAAGGAAAGAAATACTAACAGCTGCTGCAAAGAGCGATGTTGGAAAAATTAACAAAATAACTGGTAAGGCAATATTAGGAGAAGACAGCCAAGTTGTGTGGCTAGGCTTGATAAGTTTCTTCTCTATCGTCGGTCTTGTACTGGTTTCAATAACATCAATGAATAAGCTTGCAGAGCTGAAAAAGAAAAGAAAATAATTTTATT
>RFJO01000075.1 GCA_003694495.1 Candidatus Woesearchaeota archaeon | reverse complement strand
TTTTTATTTTTTTTATATTATATATGATTCTGTTTAAGTATTTAAATATAACCTAGATACTTTACTAAAAATATTCTTCTTCCATAGCTAAGTTCAACCTTGTTTGCTTTGAACTGATCCCCCAAGAAATCCGTGTCACCATTAACTTGGTAGTCAAATGGTTGTTCACTTTCGATTTTAAAATAATTTGTTTGTTTATCAATAAGCGCTTCAGGGCTTACAAGATGCATATTCCCTGTATATAATGCAGGTGAAAGTATTAGCGCTTCGAGGATATCATGTTTAGTACCTAGTACATGAAACTTTTTTGTGTTTGTCGCTTTATAAAATATGTTACATTTAGGCAGGCCAAGTGAAGGCAAAGTTTGTGCCATAAGCCCTAAAAGGTTTGCATTTTCACTTTCTCCATTTTCATAAGTTAGTTTATATTCTCTTTTTTGCGCAAACTTGTCAAAGAATTTTCCATAAGAAATCTTTTCGCTTAAAAATTTTGAAGCAACTGAAGATATTAATGGAACATTAATATATTTGAAAAATGCAGACACTCCAAACTCTCCTAACATCATTCCAAGTTTAATCATCTTAAGATCTTTTGCAGTATAATATTCATTAAGTATTGTTACCGGAAGCCCCATCCCATATGAAAATCCGTAAGTTGTTTTTCCTTTATCATCTTCAATTTTAATTAACCCTACATCTTGTGTTGTAAGATCTTCTTTTTTTGTGTTAACAATATATTCTAGGTATTTTTGCCACTGGTTGCTTTTCATTCCTACATGTTTTGCCAGCACATTCCATGTACCTGATGCGGACACAGCCATTGGCGGCATTTGTTCAGTTTTAGGCCATTTTTTTATAAAGTTTGTATAAAACAAAAGCTGCATACCATCCCCGCCATCAGGCAGAGTTATATCAGGTTTATATTTGATTACATAGTCTATTGCTTTTTCTAGGTCACTAGGTTTATATGTTTCAATAACTTCTCCCCTTTTTCCAAGAATCTGTCTTATTCTTTTAACTTTATTTTTATCTTTCCTATTACTTTTTGCATGCATGTTTGCTATAACTACAAAATGTTCAACCATGCGTCTAGTTGATGAGTTATGTTATTTAAGTTTTTTGGATATAAACTTTCTGGCCAGTTTCTGCAGATTTAATTATGGCTTCTATAACTTCAACGCTTTTAAGCGCTTGCTTTCCGTCAACCAAAAAACTGCTATCTTTGTTTTCAATCAAAGAATTTGTCAAGCATGATATAAGATCTTTATGCCCGAACCCATATACATTCTCAGGGTATGTGTTTAATTCACTTGTATCAGTATTATCATCTTTTACCTGCCAGATGTCTACCTTATTCATTGATATGCCGCCAATTTTAACTGTACCTTTATCTCCAATAATTGTTAAAGACCCTTCAGTATCTTTTGGGTATGTACAGGTTGTGGCTTCAATAACGCCCAGTGCACCATTTTCAAACTCTAAAATGGCAGTTGCCACATCTTCAGTTTCTATGTTGTGCAACAACGTTGCCATGTTTGATTGCACAGACCTAACGTTACCCATAAACCAAAGCAACAGGTCTATATCATGTATAGCTTGCGTATAAAGCATTCCTCCGTCTGTATTTCTTTTACCATGCCATTCATTCTTGTCATAATAATCCTGATCTCTAAACCATCTTATGGTAGAATTGCCCAGCACAAGTTTTCCCAACTTGCCGTCATCAAAAATGTTTTTCAGTTTTGCAACAGGCTTATTGAACCGGTTCTGTTTTACTTCATATAGCTTAACATTATTTTCTTTACATAGGTTTATTGCTTTTACACAATCATCCTTAGTAAGTGCTAAAGGCTTTTCACATAGTATATGCTTTTTATGCTTCGCTGCAATATCTATAAGTTTTAGGTGTGACGAATTGCCCGTAGCAATGATTACAACATCAATATTTTCATTGTTTAGCATTTCATTTATATCGGTATAAGGTTTACAATTATAAGTTCTTGAAAATTGTTTTAATTGGTCTGTTTTAACTTCACAGCAGGCAACAAGCCTAGAATTTTCGTCTTGTACAATTGCGTTAGCATGATAACTTGAAACTCTTCCACATCCTACAATTGCGTAATTAATCATAATAATAAGGAATAAACTGTTTATTTATATATTTTATTTAATAAATAATAGCGAGGGATGGATTTGAACCATCGACCTTCGGGTTATGAGCCCGACGGACACTCCTGACTGTCCTACCTCGCTAAAATTTGTTAGGCATGAACTTATTTAAAAAGGTTTCTAATTTTTATTGCCTGTGCAGTAAGGCGATATATTCCATTAGGGTAATAAATTAGTTATTGCTGACAAGATATGGTGGTACTTTTTATAGAATTCTCTTATAGCTAAATTTTTTTATTATAAGATACAATCCTGCTACAATTAAGACAACCGGCCAAAATGGCAGTTCCGGCCACCATTTAAAAAACGTTCCCAAATAATACACGCCGAGTATAAGCAAGATTACTCCTAAGCTGCTAAACCTTGACTCATACACAGCCACCGAAAAATCTGTTTTTTTAATCATCTTACTAAAGTTATTACAAACAATAACAACCATGGGATTATTGTTAATATTAACGACCTTATTTCTTTTTGTTTAAAAAATTCTTTCATTGAAATGTTTAGTATTGATATGATATAAACAAACAACAATCCAATTAAGCTAAATTTTAAAAAATTCAGGACTGCTATATTTGGCAGGATTAGGTCTAACAGCACTTTTAGTAGTATTACTGTTGAATATAAAGGTCCCAGCAATGCTAGAAGGTATGCAAACGTTTTGAATTTACCTTTTATATTTAGTGCTATAAACATTAATTTATACATAAAAAGTGGTATTAGATATATCACAACAAAATATGTCATTATTGTTGTAAGCATGCTTCCAATAAAGTAAAGGGTGATTTCAGCAAAATTAAGCCCGGCATAAATATTGTTTGTAACGTTTTGCACTTCTTTCGCAATCCCTAATATGAACCCAGCCAAAATAACAAGCCATACAAACGCAACCCTATCATTTGCTTTCAATTTTTTTATAGTTTTAACAGGGTTAACATATAACGAGTTTAATAATTTCAATAATATTTAAACCACCTCTTTCTAATTTAAGGCATTTAATTATATAAACTTTTCTTTAATTAGTAAGTTTTATAAAATTTGATAAGTTTTATTTGTATATGAAATACACATTGTTATTTTTAGCATTATTATTACTTATGTCATCTTGTACAACAAACAATGTTACTGAAGATTTCCAAGAGATTGAACCAAATAATACTATAATCGACAAGATAACGGGGGAAAAAGAGTTTGGTCCCATAACTGCTCAGGATAAGGAAACTTACCTCAAAATCATGTCAATGGTTTCATGCGGTTATTCTCATGATGAAGCATTATCAGAATATAATTGGTCATATTCAAGGCTTGTGCAGGTTGGTAAAGAAATTGACAACCAATACTTAAGCAAAGAAATCTTTAAACATATTCGAACTGAGTGCCCAGACAAATTAGATGTCATTGAAGCAAGTTATAAATACAACGAATCTTAGTTTTTATAATTCATTACAATTAGACTTGCAACCAAACCAATAAGCATTATTATCATAACTGGTGTACTATAGCTTGTTTTGTTCAATATAAATCCGACAGCAACAATTTCTGCCAGCCAAATCAGTGATATGAGAACTTCTTTTATTTTTAGAGACCTAGCACTTTTCTTTTTTTTCATATAATAAATATAGGAGAAAAATTAATTTATAAATATATCGTTTTTCATCATTTCATTTAACTCGTCCATGAATCGTTTAGCAGTTTTAGGCACATGCTCCGGCTGGGTTTTGAAAACTTCTGCAGTTTTTTTCAAAAGCTCTTCATCGCTAAGTTTCTCTGGCACATTTTCTTTTAAAATAAAATCTTCGCTATTAACTTTCTTCCCTTTCTTTATTGCCTTTTTTGCTTTTTTCCATTTTTTGAATAACTCTTCTGCCCTTGCAGGCACTTCATTATTTTTAACGTTCAATATTTTTGCAGTTTGTTCTAAGATACTATGTTCAATATTGCTTTCTTTTTTTGCAGCATTCCCTGCCACAAAGATTAACCTTACAATACCGTCGCTTATTTTTGTAGATTTAATTATCTTTATACTGCCAACTTCTTTTGTGTTATGTACATGGGTGCCACCGCAACATTCAACATCAACTTCAGGGATTTCAACAATCCTTAGCTTTTTCCCTGGCACGGCCCCGCCTTGGTAAATGTTCATTCCATACATTTGTTCTACCAAATTTCTTTCTTTGATCAGGCTTCTTACTGGGATGCTTTCGTTAACTATTTTGTTAGCTTCATCTTCAATCATTTTAAGTTCTTCACTGCTGATAGACTTATAATGCGTTAAATCTATATGCGCTTTTTCTATAGTTTTTTTTGCGCCAGCCTGGTTTATATGTTTTCCAAGCACCCTTCTTGCAGCTGCATTGATTATATGCGTAGCAGTATGATGCTGTGCAAGTTGTTTTCTTCTTTCTTTGTTTATTTTACACTTAACAGTTTCACCTTCTACAGACTTATCAAACTCATCTTCCATCACGTGCAGAATAATTTTGCCTTGTTTTATCACATCAACAACATTTGCACCTTGTATTGTACCCACATCATGCATTTGTCCTCCAGATGTAGGGTAAAACGCAGTTTTGTTTAATACTACAAATTTGTCTTCAACTCTCAACACTTTAGCTTCAAACTCTACATTTTCATAATCGTCATAATAAAGTATATCTGTTTCAGGCAGGTCTTGTATGTCAATGTTTATTTTTTTATTAGTTTCATGCGCTTGTTGTTTTTTGTCATGCCTTTCAGCTACCAACGCATAAAAGTTGTCGGGTATTTTAACTTCTTTTCCTAAAGCTTTAGCTTCTTCTTTCACAATCTCTGGCGATATGCCATTGCTATCATAAAGTTCTATCAATTTATCCTTGTTTATATCAGTTTTAATAATCCTTTTAAGTATTGCTTTAGACTTTTGTTTAGTATTTTCATATTTTGCTTTTTCAACTTCAAAAATTTCTTTAATTTCATCAAAGTTCTTATTCAGTTTTGGGAATATTGGCTTAAGATAATCTGCATGCTCTTTACATACATCTATAAGATCTATGTTATGCCAATTATATTTGTCTATGAACGAGAAAACTCTCCTTAGGATTACCCTTAAGTTATAGGCTCCCCCGACATTTGAGGGCAAGGCCCCGTCCGTTATTGCAAACATTAAAGTTCTTGTATGGTCTGCTATAGAATACAAGGCTGACTGTAAAGCTATTTGCGTTTTCAGTTTATCAATATCAACATTGATAAGTCTAGCAACTCTTTTCCATTCTTTATCGATGTTATTTGTCTCATCCACATTTAAGTAAGATGCATAAGGCAAAAACCTTTTCATAAGTTCTTTATCAGGCTCTATGCTGGTAAGCTTGTAAAGCTTTTTCATAACTGTAGGGAACGTACTCTCATACGAAGTGGGCTGCCCAGATGCAAACCACGCATTTCTTTCATGTCCCATGCCCATGTCTAGCACCTTAATATTAAGTTCGTTATAGCCGGTTGGAGTTTGTTCATATTGCATATAAACCTGGTTACCTAGTTCAAGCCCCCTTGAAAAGAACTCCAGGCTAGGCCCGAAGTTACCGCCCCCTGCCCACGCATCCTCATGGAACGTTATCTCTTCGTTTGGCAAGCCAAGCCCGTCTTTCAACCAGCTGTATATTTGAAACAAGTATTTGTTTGTATCATAATCTTCTGGCGTCATGAAAGCATGTTGCCCGATCATTACAAAGCCAGTATAATGTGATCCGGTAACCCCTACATTATCTATGTCACTAAACCTTAAACAGAACTGTGGTATAACTAATGGGTTAGCTGGCGGCTTAACTTCCCCGCTCACGACATAAGGCTGGAATGCCGCAATTGATGCGATGGTATACTCCATTGTCGGGTTCCACCTTGCAACAACAGGGTAACGTTTTATTGGCGTATACCCAAATTTCTTGAACATTTTTGAAAACTTTTGCCAGACTTCTATATAACTAAGGTGATTTTTCACAGGGCTATCATTTATGAACCTATACCCGCCGCTACAACTTGAATCGCCGCAAACATTTTGTTCTTGGTTAACTGTCCAGAAATAATTTTTACACTTTTCACACTGTTTCCTTTCAAACCCTAAATCTTTTAACGTATGCACAGGATAATAACTGTTAGGATTTTTTTGTGCGATTTCTTTAAATTTTTTTTTCTGCTCTTTATCAGATAACATAGCAAGACTTAATGCTACATTATTTATATGCTTTTTGCAGTTTTGTTAATCATACAGCCTTAAACTTTATATATTTGTTTTTCATAGTTCGCGTTATGGACTTATATTTACTTCCATTAACATACTTTGAGGTATACATTGTTAGCATGTCTGACAATTCATCTATGGCTTTAAATTTAGCACATCATCTGTTTAACAACCTTGAGCATAATAATCCAATATTTAGCCCATACTATTCAACGTTACAGAGATCTTCTGATCCGGTTAATGATTTTGGTTTACATACATCTTTTATAAGGAAAGATTCATCTTACAATTTATCTTTGGAAGGTCTTTCTCATGAGGACGCCTCGGCTGCTTTAAGCCCTTTAACAACCTTAGCTCGTGGCACTGGCGATTGTAAATCCTTATCAATACTAGCCACAACTTATTTTCGGGAGAATTATCTTCCAAGCAGGCTTGTTGTAGTGCCAGGCCATATGTATGTCGAATATTTTGATAAAGAAAAAAACCTTTGGCAAAGGTTTGAATCTACAACCTCTGAGGTAAAAGGTTTTTCAGTAAAAGGGAGTTATGATTTATTTTATGAGAATTTATTAAAAATAATAAAAGAATTATAACTGTGCCATTTTTTCTCTTAACGCTTCAAGGTCAGCTTCAAGTTGGTCTTTGGGTTTAGGCTTAATTATTTTTTCAATTTCTTCTTTTTTAACCTCTGGCTCTGGGGCTTCAGGTGGCAACTTTGGAGTCTTTGCCAACTCTCTTTTAAGCTCTTTCTCTTCTTCTTCCCATTCTTTTTCTGTTTTTTGCCTTAACCTTTCAATAACCTTTAGCGCTTCTTTTTGTTTTTTGAAAACTGGCAAGTTATCAATATCTTGCAATTTTAATGGCAATTCTTTACTTTCAAGTTCTTTGTTAAGTTTCTTTATTTCGTCAAGTGTTTTTTTAAGTTCTTTCATTAACCTATGTTTTTCTTCTTTTTGTTGTTTATATTGCTTAACTTTTTTCAACAACTCAATGGTTTCTATGGTCAAAGCCAGCACTTGTTTTCTTATAAACTTAGGCGACTTAACCATGATATGTATATTATCTTCAGGTTTTGTAGCCATTGTTTGTTGATCTTTTGCCATTATTTCACCATTTATTCGAAAAGTGTTTTATCAATTAACATTAATTTTTCCTTGATCGATTCAAGTTCATTTTGCCAACTATCGATTTCATGTTCTTCTTCATCTTTTATTCTGTTAAGTTCATTTAACAGAGTGCTTGTTTCTTTCAACTTTTCTTTTAGTTCTTCTAATGTTGACATAACTTCACGATAATTCTCAACTTTTACGAATAATGGTTTTTCTTCCATTATTTCCTCACTATTTGCATCTTCTTGAACATTTTGTACAGGCGGCATAGATACCGCTTGTTTGATAGTATTGGCTTCTTCTTGTGTTATTTTCGCTTGTTTTTGTTCAGAAGTCTGATCTTGAGGTAAGTCTGGAAATTTTAGCGGCGGCAGTTCTGCTTTTGCTGGTTGTTCTTTTTTGTTAGAACCAAAAAGTCCCATATTAATTACACCTCCAATTAAGTAGCATATGAGTTATTTTTATCAATATTATTCTTTTTATTTAAACTTTTCTAATCATTTTAGAATAGTAATTTTTCCACATTAATTAGTTCACTACTCAGTAAATACTAAAAACAAAACCTTTATAAAGTATGGGCGTTCAATATAGATAGAAAAAAATAAAAGAGGTGAAAGGGGTTGAATATGAAATTAACTATTAGTC
>RFJO01000074.1 GCA_003694495.1 Candidatus Woesearchaeota archaeon | reverse complement strand
TCTTTAAAAGCAAAAAAGATTATATACTTAACAACCTACATCATATTACAATATGAAAATATATTTTAAACCTAAAACAAAGCTAGGCAAATGGTCTATTAGGTTAATTGTTATTATGCCCATACTATTGTTCAGTGGCATGTCATTTGTAAGTTTTTACGAATCTATTCCAGCTGGCAAAATAATAATGCAGGACATTATTCTCAGGCCATTGGTAGCGTTACCTATGTTAGGAGGGATATTTTCTGGCATAGCCTCATTTTTTTGTGGTATTTTTGGCATTATTAGAAAGAAAGATTATTCCATTTTAGTATTTCTATCTAGTTTAATAGGCTTTTTTGTTTTGCTATTTATTCTAGGAGAGTTCTTTTTTCCACACTGATAAATTAAAATTATCTTTATTGAAAATGGATTTAACCCTCACTATCAATCTCCAATTACAGGAATTTTCACATACACAAGCTCAACCGGTATTTCATACCCTTTAAACTGATACTTCTCCGGTATAATTTTTTCAATTTGCATTTTCACATCATCTGGCAGATAATCCTCATATTGTACCCTTGCAGCTATTGTCCAACCTTTATTGGCACTAATTCCATACGCCAGATTATATCCCAGGTTGGATATTAAATGACTAAATTTCGCTCCGAATTCTTTCTTTGCTTCTTGTAGAAGTTTTTGGTCTAATGTCATATTATTAACGATTCATTTTTTATATAAAAGTTTTTTCAAAAAGTTTTAAATACTTTCTAGGCTTAAAACATATTGAGGTGATATCCATGAAAAAATTAAGCATTATTCTCATAGTGGTCTTTGTTTTAACAGCCAGTTATGTCATGGCCCAGCAGTCATATGAAGACTTGTTAAAAGAATGCAACCATGTTGTAAAAAATTACGATTTAACGGGCAAAAAAATCCCGCGCATGGTACCTTACAGCAACGAAGTCTTCAACGCTTACACATTTGAAAACAAACCGCTTGGCCATTTAGAGATTAAAGACAAAGTTATTACATCTTACGGCTGCAATTTAGTTAAAAACCCTACATACAAGGTGTTTATTAAAGATTACCAGACAGTTCTTGACATAAAAAACTCAAAAAAACCAATCACTGAATTTAACAAAAAGCTAAAGAGCAAAGACATCCAGATTAAAGGCATGAAAATCCGTAAAAAGCTTAAATGGACTGTTACAAGAACTTTAATCAGGTTTGGTTCATTGTTTGGCAGATAAATTTATTAATCTTTTATTTATTCTTCATTCTAAAATGAAATTAAGAAACATTATAGTCTCGGCAGGCATTGCAACATTTGTTGCAGGCTGCCACAAACCAGTAAAAGAGCCGCAAGTTCCAAAGCCAACGCCTATTGTTTACAAAACCCAGAGCAAACTGCATTACAAAGCACACTCAACAGGGTACGACGTCCGACTTGAGCAAAACTTTTTTGATATTGCCACTTACAGGTTTAACAACAATAAAGCTTGTTTAAGCCTCAACGCTCCAGACAAAGACTGGGTCGAGATTTGCGCAACAGATAACAAAGTAGTATCCTTAGTAAACTACGACATGAACACAGAATGCGACTTTACCAAACACGAGTGCAGTTCATCATTAGAACCGGCTAAGCGCTTGTTTAACAAATGGAAGAAAAAATTAAACATAGAGCATTATCACAAGCGTTGGTTAAATGAAAAAAATAAGCCGTTAAAAGACTGGCTTTAACCAAAATAACTTTGGTTATTATTTCTTATGGCTGCACCTCTCGCAGTCCTAAGATACTTTTCTTCAATTTCTTTATACTTCTGCACATCTTCGTTTAATATTGACGACTTCACTTTTTTCAGCGCAAGCTCAAAATACTTCATTGAAACTTCCTTAACTTTCAAATCATCCCTTAAGGCCAATATTGCCGCTTCTCTCACCACAGCTTCAATATCAGCTCCAACATAATTCTCTGTCATTTCTGCAAGTTTTTCAAGGTTAACATCTTTTGCCAACGGCATGTTCCTTGTATGTATCTTAAATATCTCCAGCCTTGCTTCTTTGTCAGGCACATTTGTCATGATAATCCTGTCAAACCTTCCAGGCCTTAACAACCCTGCATCGATCATGTCCGGCCTGTTTGTTGCAGCGATCACCACAACATCGTTAAGCTCCTCCAACCCATCCATTTCTGTAAGCAACTGGTTAACAACCCTTTCTGTAACCTGCGTACCTTGGCTTGTCCCCCTCCTTGTAGCTATAGCATCAATTTCGTCAAAAAAGATTATTGTAGGCGAGCTTTGTTTAGCCTTCTTGAATATTTCTCTTATACCTTTTTCAGACTCACCAACCCATTTTGATATTAACTCAGGTCCTTTCACTAGTATAAAGTTGGCTTCAGACTCATTCGCTACAGCCTTCGCCAGCAAAGTTTTCCCGCACCCTGGCGGCCCATACATCAGCACCCCTTTCGGCGGCCTTATACCAAGTTTTTTAAACACTTGCGGATGCTTCAACGGCCACTCGACAGCTTCCTTCAGCTCTTGTTTTAGATTTTCCAACCCTCCAATGTCAGACCATTTCACGTTAGGCGCTTCCACCAACACTTCCCTTAACGCTGACGGGTTAACTATTTTCATTGCTTCATAAAAATCCTTCATAGTAATTTGCAACTTTTCGAGAACTGAAGCGGGTATTGTTGCATCTTCTTTCAAGTTAATTTCAGGCACAATCCTTCTTATTACACTCATCGCTGCCTCTTTACACAAAGCTTCCAGATCAGCCCCGACAAAACCATGTGTTAAGTCAGCCAACTTTTTCAAGTTAACATCTTTTGTCAACGGCATATTCCTAGTATGAATCTGTAAAATGTTCAACCTTCCTTTCTTTGACGGTATCCCTATATCTATTTCCCTGTCAAACCTTCCCGGCCTCCTCAACGCCGGATCCAATGAATTAGGACGGTTAGTTGCAGCCATAACAATAACTTTCCCTCTTGACTTAAGCCCGTCCATGGTTGTAAGAAGCTGCGACACCATACGTTTTTCAACTTCACCATAAGTTTCATCCCTTTTAGCTGCAATCGCATCAATTTCATCAAAAAATATTATCGCCGGCGCATTCTTCTCTGCTTCATCAAATATTTCCCTTATTTTTTTCTCAGCTTCACCGACAAACTTTGATGTAACCTCAGGCCCATTTATAGAATAAAACTTCGCATCAGACTCATTCGCTACAGCCTTCGCCAGCAAAGTTTTCCCGCACCCTGGAGGACCGTGCAACAGCACACCTTTCGGCGGCTCAATCCCCAGCCTTGCAAACAGTTCAGGGTGCTTCAACGGTATTTCCACCATTTCCCTTATTTTCTTAATTTCCTCACTCAATCCGCCAATATCCTCATAAGTATACTCTGGAACCTTATTATCTTCAACCACATCAACAGCTTTCGGGTTAACTTTGATCCTTGTATTTTCAGTTATCAAGACACCATTTTTCGGGTTAGTGTCAACTATGATAAACTTCAGGTTAGAGAACGCAAAATGCCCCATTATTTCTTCTTCTATGTTAAATATATCTTCAAAGAACGGCGAATCACTCATAGCCCTTCTCCTTCTTTGCGCCCCGCCAAGCGCAACAACATCACCTTTCATGACAGCCCTTCCAAGAAGTCCTCTTTTAAATATCGCGCCATCTGCTTTTATTATAACACCCTCCTGTGCAGGCGCTATGGTTACTTCCTTGGCTTCCTTCACTACAGCCTTTCTCACTATAACATTTTCTCCGATAGCAGTTTTCGCATTCCTCCTCACAAGCCCATCCACTCTTATAACCTTTTGACCCACATCAGAAGGGTAAGCCCTGTCAACAATACCGACAGTTTTCCTTCCACCCTCAATCTCGACCACATCTCCTGGCCTTACATCTATGGCATGCATAGTTTCAGAATCAATTTTCACTATGCCTTTATAGGCTTCTTCCTGCAACGCTTCCACGACCCTCAATTTCACTTCATTCGTCATTTTAAATTTCCCCCATTGTTTTTGATTAATAAACCTTTCTTATTTTTCTGAAATAAATATTCAGCTTCCCAGGCTCATCCATACACATCCTGATAACTTTCGTTTCATGCACATTTTCAAACTGTATTATTTCTTTTGGTATAGATATTGCCCATGAGTTTCCCACTGGCCTAAGTTTAACTTCAAAATCTCTTTTTTTAAGTTTTCTAAACTCATTGTAATCTTCCATATCTTTCGGATGGTACCACTTTTTTTTACACCTGGGGCAAGCCCATATTCTTATTTTAAACCCATCCTTTATGACATAACTTTTAGTTGTTTCTACATTACACTTATTACAGACCAATGTTGCGTCATACACATCTTCCATTTTCGTATATACAAGAAGTATATACATAATATATAAACTTTTTGGTTATAACATGTTTTGTTTTATAAACTTATCAAGTTTTCCCGGGATCATAAAGTAAGAGTGGTTTAGTCCTAAGGTTTTTACATTTGCATTTGGCATTAATTCCAGTATTGCTTGTTCATGATTTTTTTCGAGTGCATAAATTTCATCTGCATTTTTTATCATTTCTTGATTTAATTCTCTCAATCCAACACATTTTGCATCATTATATTTATCTGTATAATGT
>RFJO01000073.1 GCA_003694495.1 Candidatus Woesearchaeota archaeon | reverse complement strand
ATAAAGATTGGTTTTAAATATTCACCATTTGTTTCATCATATACCAACTTTTCAAGATTTTTTGAAAATTTTATAAAGTTCATGTCTTGCAAAATTGGATAAAGAGATTTATCAATCTTCAAATACCTTACCCAATTTAGCCCCCATCTTTTTCTTAACGGCTTAATTTTATTTATGTAAGTATATCTTTTAGTTAAGTAAGCCTTTCCTTTGACATCTAGTGTCTTTGTCCCAGTATCATAATCCAACTGGCAATCATCACAAAACACAACATCTCTAGTTTTTGCATTAAAAAACAACCCAGACTTGCCAGTACTGACATCCAACACAGGTTTATAATCTATTTGCTTAGTTTGAAAGTTCTCTTCTTTAGCCATAGTTAATGTCATAACAAGCTTAGGCGCTTTTAACCCTTTAACCGAACCTTTTGTTGAATAAAACATTGCTTGATTTTTAGTGTTTGCCTTAACACTTATTTCAAATTTCTTGTCATTAATTTTTTTAGAAGCATATATATTCCCTGCAATAAATCCAAGCCTATAAACTTTAGATGACTTAGAATAAATCAACTCCAAACTGCCATCTGGTCTAGGCACAAACTGTAATTCTTTAAAACTTTTAAAATTAAACGCATTTGATGTTTCATATTGGTTGGTTAAGTCTGTATAATCAAAATGTTCTACCAGGTTTTCATCATAAGTAGTTTTATATGTTGTACCTTCAACTGTCTTCGCTTCTACCAAATAAGAAAGCATTAGGATAAAAACAACCAGGATAAATATTTTACAATGTTTCAAACTCTTTCACCTCATTATTAATTTGTTCTGGGGAATCTTGCACTTCATTTACAACTTCCGGCTCAGTTAACTCTTCACTTTCATCAATCTCAAATATTGTTTCATTAAACTCATTAAATTGTATTTTTTTCCGTGTAGCAAATTTATAAGACAAGGTGTCACCAAAGTATAAAAAATTCAACGTGTAAACAGTAGCGTTGTTCGTATAATTATACATAAAAGCATACTTCATGTCCAAACTTCCCAAATCTCCCAAATCAATTGTATCATTAAATTTTTTAACCACATCATAAAATTCCTTTACAGAGTTTAACACAAGATCATAATCATAATCTTGTTGGGTATAAAACTTGTCAAGTTTAATATTTTTATAGCTAACTGGCATGTTAAGTTCTGCCCTAACATTTTTGTTTATTTCAATTTTGGTGTCTATAGTTCCAATATCAAACTCGTCAAGACAACCAACTATATTCCTGTCAACATAACGCTTAATAGAACCCTCTATGGCATGTTTACTAGGCACATCTTCTTTACCTGAATCATAATATACAGGCACATGAGAATTTATAGAACCTTTTTTTGGCGGATAATATCCTCCGTTCCTGCTTATCTCTAACAAAGATTCTTTTAAGGTTTTGGTAAGGCAAGCTGTTACATAATTGTTAAGGTCTTTTTCATTTTGGATAGTTTTTGCAACATCCTGTTCTAATACCTCAAAATTCTTTTTAGAAAGTGTTTTAGAATAATACAACCCCAAACCAATCACTACCATTATAACTATACCAACAGCCACAAACAAGGTAATTTGACCTCTTTTCATGATAATAATTAATACAACAGATTTTATAAATTGTTCGATAGTTTTATATTAAAAGGATGTTTAATTTAAATCATGAAAAGTTACAAAAAAAGAGTCATTGTTATATTCAGCTTAGCATCATTTCTTAACGATTTGGGCTCTGACATGATATTCCCTGTCTGGCCATTATTTGTTACAACAGTTCTTGGCGCAAACATGGTCATTCTTGGTCTGATTGACGGTATCGGCAAAGCCTTGGTTTCAATTTCACAGGTTGTGTCAGGTTATCTTTCTGATAAATATAATAATAAAAAGATCTTCATTTGGACGGGATATTTGTTTGGCACAATCTCAAGGATAGGTTACTCCTTGTCACCGAGTTGGCAATGGCTTATCCCATTTAAAATCATTGACCGTTCAGGGAAGATGCGCGGTGCTCCACGTGACGCCATGGTTGCCAACGTATCCAATCATAGTGACAGAGGAAAAAACTTTGGTATACTAAGAACAATGGACAACCTTGGTGCAGTTGTAGGCATAATCTCTTCAATGATACTGTTAGGAATTTTAGGGTATAGAAAACTTTTCTTCCTTGCCGCCATCCCATCTTTTATTGGTGCAATGCTTATCCTTATTTTCATCAAAGAAAAGAAAACAAAAGATATTTTTCCAGGCTTACACTTTAAAGATTTTAATCCCAACTTGTTAAAATTCTTCATTCTAAGCGGCGTATTTTCTTTGGCAAGCTTCAGTTACTCTTTCCTATTAATATTCTCTAACAAACTTGGTTACAAAGCTACAACCTTGCCTTTATTTTACCTTATTTATACTCTGGTAGCATCATTAAGCGCCTACCTTTTTGGCGCTGCTGCTGATAAGTACGGCAGAAAAAACCTTCTTTTCATATCTTACGGATTATTCGGCATAATGTCTCTAAGTTTTATTGTTATAAACTCAAAATCTTTTCTATTCATACCTTTCATTTTATACGGTTTACATTTAGGCTCTCTTGAACCGGTTCAAAAAACATTTGTGTCAGAATTAGCGCCTAAAAATCTCCGTGCCAGCATTCTTGGTGCATTCAAGATGGTAGTTGGATTGTTAGCCTTACCCGCATCCATAATTGCTGGCTTACTATGGGAAAATGTTTCTATAAGAGCTCCATTTATTTTTAGTTCAATTTTAAGCATGGTTGCAATAATTATATTATTTTTTGTTAAAGAAAACAACCTTAGAAGCTAAGAACGCTTTATAAAAACTCCAGCAGAATATGGCAATTATTGAAAATATAAGTGATAAAAGATAATTATTCTTTGTTGAAACAAACTTTATCAATATATCCCATACAAATACGAATGACAAAATAAACAATACTATATTTAACAGTGACAAGGGGAATATTTTGTAAAACTTCTTAAACGCCAAAGCAAATGTTCTGCCAAATAACTGTTTAATTTTAACCTTATACATTAAAGGATACAATACATTATAATAATACACCAAAATTAACATAAGCACTGTAATGACAAGTATTTGCCATAGATTAACATTTATCGCATCAGTTACAGTAAACTGTCTAAATATTAATTCTGTTAATATCAAAAGCAAACCAAACAAAGGCAAATTAACCAAAAAATGTTTTTCCACCCTATAAAATTTCTTTCCGTTCAAATAATTATAATACATTCCCTGTAAAACTGACCACAACAAATAAAGCGCAACTGGAAAGAATAGATAAATTATAAGCTTTATTTTCAACGTTAACGGCGATATTGCTGAAGTTAAATATTGTACCTGATCCAACGGCAAAGTTTCCATTGATGATGCTTGCTGTGCAAGTTGGCTAACCTGTTGTGCATAACCCATCAGCATTGTTATATACGTCACAATTTTATCTCTTGCATACAACAACAAAACACTTAGCAATATAAAAAAAGAAACATCTAATAGAAACAATTTGTACAACTTATTTTTTATGTTAACTTTCATCCGCACCACCAAACCTAAAATCATTTGCTAAATTATTTACTATACTTTCACCGAGTATAGGCGTAATTACTTCATTCATTAAAGCATCCGCAATTTTCTTATGCCCTGCACTATTAAAATGCATATGGTCACAGCCATTTGTACAACCAGAAACATCATCGTCAAGTTTCAAATCATTGTTTATATCAAGCAACGAAAAGGTATCAACCTTAAAGTCAGGGTACCCGCTACCAACGATCCATTGGTTAACAGAGTTTGTATAAGCTTGTTTTGTCTCAGTCCAAGAGGTATGATCCTTCCAAGGAGTTATTGTCATTGCAACAAGCACCTTATTTTTTTCTTTAACTTTTTTGTAAAGACTTTCAAGGTCGTTTATAATTTGAATTGGTTTTCTAAAATTAGAACTTACATCATTCATCCCGCCCATAATGATTACAATATCATAATTCTCTGGAACATTATTCCTTTCAAATTCTCCGGTTATATCCTTACTTGTTCCAGGGTTTTCAACATAATACCCAATAGCACCAATCTTATCAACCTGTATACCTGGACAAATTTGTTGAAGTTTTTGTTTAAGATAATCTGGCCATTGTGTGTGTCCCTTTGCAGCAGTCAATGAATCACCCACTGCAGCAATCCTCCAGTTATTACAACTTTTTCCATTAAGGTTTGTTTTTTGGTTAACGGTAGGACTTTGTGGCTTACTCCCAGAACATAAAGGCAAAGGTCCTTTCAAAACAGGATATACCCATATATCAACATTTCTAGTAACACCAATATTATTATCTTTCGTGCCTACATAAAGGTCAATCCAGCACCTTTGCACATAACTATGCCCTCCGGTGTCTTGCGCAATCCTCCAGCCAGAGAATTTTTTCCATTTATCTGATTTGAATTTCATATAAACATAAGACCCATAAGGTATTCTACATTTTGTTACAGGCAAATCTTTCCCTCTAGCTTGAAACAATTTAGGGTTAACTTTATTATAGAATGCTTCAATTTTAGCAGCAGAACTTTGAGAAGTAAACGCTGCAGAGTTAACAGCAATGGTTTTAAACGGTCTCCCATATGTACCTGTTGCTGTTCTTGCTAAAGGCTCACTGCATTCAAATTTATTATTAAGATTCAAATGATAACAATACTTTTTCCCGTCCGTTTCACAATACCCGCTCCCTTCAATCTTCACAGCTTTAGCAAATTTATCCCAGTTAATAGTACCATCCCTATTTTTATAATATTTACAGTCAGCAATATAATAATTAGTAACTTCGAAATCATAATGTTTCCCATCACTTTTTCCACCGTTTGAAGTAAATGTTGGGTTTGATGTTGGTACAAAGTTAGGCAAGCTCATATCAACAAAACTTTGCCTGTCTTTTTTATTTAAAGGCAAGAAACTCAACTTATCATCAAAAGGCACAGTTTTATCGCTTCCAACTTTTATTGGCTCGGGTGATATATAAAACCCTTTGTCCTGTAAAAACTTAGCTGCAGGAAACTGTTTATAATATTCATCTAAATCTTTTATGCAAGCACCTGTTGGTATACTTGCTGTTGATTTGCCATCCTGAGTTTTTTTACTTCCCTTTGTAGTTTTAGCCACACAAGTATTTCCTTTCCATTCACATTTAAGGTTAGTCAAACTACAACCCTGCTCACAGGATTTTTTATCAAATTTAAAATCTTCACACTTTGTTGCAGCATTACAAGCAAAACAAGAAGATTTACCGTTGCTTATCGTAAAAAAACAATCCTTATCTAACTTATTACACTTATCAGCATCACAAGATTTTAACCCGAACGCCCTTGACACCAAATCATCCTTCCCACATTTGTTACAAACATTAGTTAAAGACTTTTTAACAGTTGTAGATGCAGGCCAACAACCCCCTGCAAGATACTTGCACTCAAACCCTCTTTCCTCTGCACATTTTCTATTTGCTTCGCACATCTCCTTATCATCTTTAAAATCAAAACAACTATTTGCTGCTACACAGGATAAACATTTGTTAAACCCGCTTTCCTTTGCCACATAACATCCAGAAATAGAATGACAATTGTCTTCTGTACAAATCAGACCACCTTTACAAGAATTACACTTTTCAATTTTCTTTTTAATTTGTCCAGTTGTTTTGTTAGACTTGGTAATCACTTCAACATTAGTTATGCCCACATTAGACAAATACTTCTCTAATATTGATTGCAGCTGTTTTTTCTCTGTACTATAATCTTGTTTTTCCTTTTTCTCCAGTTGTGTTAACTGCTCTTCATACAGCTTTTTAGCTTCATTCATTTTTTTAGCATAATCAAATGCAAGAAGTTTAGCCTTCTCAAGTTGATCGCTTGCTTTTGCTGCCAAGATTTTAGTTTTTTCATTATCAAACTCAGCAGACAACCCTATCAATTGATTTTCAAACTGCAACAAAATCTTTGCGCCTGTATGCTTCGGATTAAATTTGACACACCTTTTATCCCTTGCAAGTTTATCTAACACCGTAGCCATGCCATACTTAGCCTTACATGCCACCTCACCATCGAGAGATTTATCCACAAGAAGTTTATAGTTAGCCAACGCAACATACATCTGTTTACAATCTTCCAACGGCAACGTTTGAACTTGTTTTAACCTTTCCTCGCTTTGTCTCGAGTCAAGGGTATCTTTCACGCCGGCCAACTCTTTTACCCTTTTCAATGTTTTTTCATCTAACTGCTTTTTCACCGACTCCATTCTTTCAAGGTGGTTAATTGAAACAGTCCTCAAATCAATCCAGCAAGCACCCAAATTATTACCAAAAGAATCTTTTCCGCACGTGCCAACAATCTTATAATCCTGCGGGTTAGTCCCTCTTCCCGGGTTATCAACTGAACAGTACCTCTTTATTCCAGTCTTACCATAATCTAGCGCAGTTGACACGCCACCAAGCACATAAGGAGACACAGCCCCAACCTTAGTAGCAACACCCAACCCCAGCATGCTCGCGCTTCCACTATAACTTGTTGGCGCACATTCCTCTTCAGAATCAATGTTCCGTTTAGCTTCATCTTCCACTATAAGATCATTAATATAATTCAAAGCAAACAACGAAGTAACTTTACCGAACCCGCACTTTGTATCGCCATTTATGGTTATACATACCTGGTTAAACCCTTTCGGCGCAACACAGTCAACAGTATAATCAGCCAATCCTCCCAACTTTATAAAACTCCTCCTGTTCCTACAACTTTCTGTCACGTAAAATGTTTGCCCCAAATCATTTTTCAAGAACACAGAATAATCTACACCTTTTTGCGAACCTGACGCAGAGTTAACAATGCCACCTTGCCCGAAAAACCCTTGGCTTCTGGTTACTGGCGCCCTAGCCGTTTTCCCTGCATATATATGATAATATACTTGATACTGGTCTAAACCAGTTGTTTCAGAATACGGGCTTACCGACAACAACGCTGTATACTGTGGCGGATCCTCAGGCGTAGACAACTGGTCCATCAACTTGCCAACATTAGGCAACTTGCCATAGATAGCTTTCTTACATATAGTTGTACCAATCTCTTCTGTTGAACGCGCATTAAACGCTGCAAACGCTGAAGTGCTATATTGTTTAAAAAAGAAATTTGCTGAATTTTCTGCATTTTTTAAAGCGCTTTGGAAACCCAAATACTCGCCACCACCATTGTTAGAGTTGCCAGAAAGCTTATCAAACAACCATTTAACTATACCACCCTTGACTTTAAACAACGCCAACGCTTCTTTCCATATCACTTCACAAGTATAAACCGACCGAATCTTATCACAGATCCCAACAGTTTTACCTTGCACATAAGACACTTTCAAACATTGCACATAACCTTCAAGTATTGAACGTATATTCTTCAGCCCCGCTGAAATCCCTGTTAAGCAAACAGGTACAGGTTCCTTAGGCAACTGGAAGTTATGCAAACCAAGGAACAACGACCCTAAAATGCCTGTCTGCACAACGTTGTCAACCTGCCAATTGCCGTTAAGGTTAAACCTTGAAGGCGGGCACAATACCGGATCACATACACCAAACAAAGTTTGGCAATCATCCGGATCCATGACATCGTAACAGGTAGGATTTTTGTTTTGTTTATTCACCGAAGCAGCATTAGTGCTAACTTGCCACTTCTTTCCGCCAACGGTAATAATTTCACCTTTTTTCTTCTTTGTAAACTTATTAGCCTGGACCAACAACTTCCTATAATTAGTGTTCTCTTTCGGCGACATTAAAACACTATTATGCTTAATTAATATATCATCACCGGTACACAACCGCCCATCAGGCCCAACGTTCCATTCTTGTATTGTTTTAGGACTACCGTCGTTAAAGAAATCCAATATTTTAACAAAATTCCCATTAGACGTTGGCACACAATATGGTTTACCGTCAGGGTAATACTCTACAACAGCTAAAGGATCATAAGTCTTTCTAACTTTATCCAATACCTGCACCGACCCCTTAAAAACATAAAACTGTCCGTTCGGCACGGCCTTTCCATCTTTTGCTTCAACATAAATCAACCCTTGCTTGCTTGACAACGGCGTAAGCAGGCTTTTTGAATATTGTTTCTTTATCTGATCAAGATGCTTTTGCAACTCTTTCTTTACGCTTTCATCACTTTGCGAACTTATTATACTTTCAAGTTTATCTATATAATCAGTAACAGTTGCCGGCACAAGCTCAATCTCACCGTATGGAGAATATGACACAATTTTTGTACCTTTTTTCCTTACAGTACTTAAGCTTTTCACGTTCATAATTCTCAAGTACAAAAAGCTGTTCGATGCAACCTTCTCCTCAGCAACTTTTCCTGTTGTAACCAAATCCTGGAATATTTGCCTTTGCTCTTCCGGCGTTTTAGAATCAAAGTCAGGATACTTTTTATTTATAAGTTCAACTGCATTATTAAACGACTCAGCCGATTTATCAAACTTATATGATTTTAAAGCTTCATCAACCTCTTTCTGAAAATTATACGCTGCACCTTTGTCAACTGTCTGCCCGTACAATTCATTATAACTCCTGCTATCTTTCAGTAAACTCCATAACCTATAATCCCTTAATGTTTTAGGGCTATACAAATCTTTACCTAACAACTTACCATATTTATCATAACCGTTATACTTAGACATCAATTCCTTATACCACTCTTGCTCCTTATAATTCTCCATTTCCTCGTTAACCCTTTCCACTGCCTCTTGCATTTCATCAATCTGTCTATTAATGTTATCTGCATTTTCTGATATACATTCATCAAAAGATGAGTATAACCTGTTTTTACCAGAATTAACCTTACAATACTTGTTCCATCCTGAGTTACCATCATTCCCTTTCATTGCCAGTGATCTAGCAATGTTTCTTTCTGTGCCGCTCAAGAAAGAATTTTTCACTGTTAAGAATAAGAATGTAAATATGCAAACTTGTTTCCACAGTTTAAGAACATTATCAAAACTATCTATAACATCAGTCAAACTGTCAATCGTTTTTTGCGTATTATTAATTTTGTTAAGCAACTGTTCTGGTGTAAACTGTATCGCCCTTTTTTCAATTGGTATATGTATAGTAAAGTTTGAAACACTTTTCAGCGGTTTACCTGTTCCAGGGATTATTGTAACTATTGCAGCGCGTTTAGACTCAGTTTTTCTTAAAAACAACGTTTTCCCTTCAAGAGTTACTGGCGTATTTAATGATATTGTCTTTGAAGTAGATGTTGAAGAAGGCAGTCTATTCCGGTTTAAGAAATTTGCCAGGGAATTATACACATTCCTTCCTACATTAGAGACCCAGGAAAAAGCTTTACTTCCATAAGATATTGCTTTTTTATAAATTGAAGTTAAACCTGATTCTTTTAACTTTGTCACAGGCTCGCTTTTACTTTTATCATCTTGCAACACAACTTCAACTTTTCTCAGCACAGCATAATTTGGCTCAACCCTTTCCAACACCCAGTTCCTTACATAAGTTTTCCCAGCAGATGTGCTCACTATAGGCTCACCAAACACTTCTGTTCCCTGCTTAATTTCCTTTGTGCCTTCACCTTGCACATCAATTGTTGCCTTTGCCGCCAACTCTGGGTCAAGATTAAGCAAACCTAAAACCTTAACCTCAACATTTCTTCCCAAGTCATTTAAAGTAACCGTATTATAGCTTGCGCCCTGCTCGATAGCAGTCTGCAACTCATTAATTTTATTTTGCGCCAAAAAAATGTGCGACCCTTTACTATCTTTCAAAGACTTTTTATAATACTCAAGCGCCATCTGCGGGTAACCTAACCAATCATAGGCTTCCGCAATCTTAAAAGCTGCCTTTGCACCTAGCGCCACGCCGTCGCTGTCAGCCACATCATCACAGCCAGAGAACAGTTTTTTATACTCTTGCACAGCAGTACACAAAACACTTTCCTGGTCTATATTTTTAAGATTGTCAACAAAATTTTCAGCATTTCTCTGTTCCGAGTTTAAAGAACTTGTATCCTTAATATTTCTTATTATTACATCCAATATTAAGGACTTAGGCTTTTCTGTTTTTCCTGACACAGTTAAAAAATAAACCTTTTTTTCTCGTTCATAACTAACATCACCCACTTCAAAAACAGAATCCGGCGTTGCATCATCAAGTTTACCGTTGGTTTTTAAAGTGTAAAAAACAAAACTATCATTTTGGTACTTCAAATAAAACCCTGGCGCAAGCTGCGATTGCGCCTCTTTATTGCTAAGAATTTGTCCATTCTCAAGGTTAACTGCTTGTCCTTCAATTATCTTTTTAGGAGTGTCAAACAAATTAACATCACTTTCAATTACTCTATCACCAGGGTTCATCAACCTTTCCAGCACTTGGGCTTTTTTCGCACAAGGGTCTTCGTTTTGTTTAACTTCTGAGATTTGTTTTTGTTTATAGTATGTTTTTGAAGCAACCTCTACAGAGCTTGAAGACACCAAGCTCACGTCCACCCTAACCTTGCCTGTCTTTTGGTCTTCAACATAACTTATTTTTTTAACCACGTAGCTTGAACCAGGGTAAAGCCTTGACCCTTCGGTCAATATTTTTTCAGTTTGCTCACCGTTAACATTCAGCCTAACCTTAACCCTTTTTGCATACGGGTCAACAATGTCAAGCACTTTAATCCTAAAAGTATTTTGCAACAAATCACTACTTTCCCTTATTGTATAATAATCAGAAGTTTGCCCTTTTGCAAGAGTTATTTGTCTAATTGGCCTTGGCGTGCCTGTGTAAGGCGGCAACAAATCTGAACCACTGTAATAAACCAAAGTAACCTTATTGTTTTCTATCTTAGATGCCCTAAGAAAACCCCTTTTTGCAAAAAACGAATAAGGTGTAAGATCCTTCTGCCTCCATTCAGCCTCAACACCATCCTCCGGCAGATACAAGTCCTGTTGAAACATTGAATACGTTCTGTCCGCGCCTTCAAAATATATTTCGGCTTGCATTGAAAGGTTAATCTCGTCAGGAATATTTTTTTCCTTTTCAATCTTTTTAACTTGCATTGCAAGGAATCCTAGGTTGTCAAGGCTATATTGTTTAGGTTTTATATACCTCGGGCTACCCCTTAACAGATTTTTCGTGCCAACATCTAAAGGTTTCATTATAACATGCTTTATTTCTGGCAAACTATACAATGGCTCATTCCTTCCAGAACTGCCCAACAAATTTCCCAATGTAGATCCTGCAAGGAAAACGTACACTGGCACATCGTCATCTTCAAGCAACGAAGATTTCAAGGTTGAGGGTTCATATCCTACAGCGTTAACAACTATAGACTCGCCTGTATCTTGTTCATTAAACTTTTTTGTTGAAGGTTTATCAAACTCAAGCTTTGCAACATCCTTTGCCAACTCTTTAGAAGAAGATGCAACATCTTTAGCTGCTGTTTGTACAGATTCCGCACCCTTTTTCAGGTTAGCTGTTTCAGCAGCAAAAGCCAACGGCATCATCACTATCAGTAACACCATAAACATTGACACTATTCTTTTAGTTTTCATCATTCAAACTCCGGCAAAATAACTCTTTCGCCAACATCAATCTTTTGTTGAATTTCAAACATTCCGTCTTGCGTCTGAGGCACGTCCCACACAGGAACATAAAAGGTTACTTTATTTTTATCCAAATCACTTGACAATATTTCAAACTCTAAATTCATCCCGCCTATCATGATTTGGTTCAAAGTAACATCCTCAGTTTTTGCTGTATAACAATTTGTTTCTTGTGCACCAAAGAATATCCCAAGCAAACCTCTTTCTGGAACGTCAACA
Organism: Candidatus Woesearchaeota archaeon; assembly: GCA_003694495.1. Taxonomy (GTDB): domain Archaea; phylum Nanobdellota; class Nanobdellia; order SCGC-AAA011-G17; family GW2011-AR17; genus J104. The sequence goes on along the minus strand of RFJO01000073.1, from coordinate 4,016 downwards.
CAATTTTCAAAGTTTTTACCTTGTATGAAAAACCCATCATCTGATTCTTTTGAAACATACGCATTAATTTTGTAGTTGCCTGGGATTAAATTAACTTTATCTTTCCCATTTATTAAGGTTGTACTATACTTTTTATCTTCTTCGGTTAAAGTAAATATGATTGTTTCATCTTCGCTTAAATCTCTCACATACCCGCTTTCCTCAACCAGTTTAATTTCATAATCAAGATTTCTAAACTTGTCCATGTATATTGTCACATCACCTGGGTCAACTGTGTCAACCGTCTCCCTCCCGTCATTATAACCTTTCTTTGACGCAATCATTTGAGCATTAACGCACGCTGGCGCAACAGACTTCAACAACACCTGCCCAAGTTCATTATACTGCGTTTGGCCAAGCTGGCACATGGTCGTAACACATTTCAGGTCAACCCTCGCACCATCTATTGGCTGATACGTCTCAGCATCATATACATACACATTAATTGGAGTTGTTGCAGCTTCACAGATTTTCGTATTACTTTCATCAAAATCTTCTGTACCTAACAAATTTTGTTTTGGTTGATTATTGTCTATGATTACTTGGTAAGCAAACTGGAAAAAGTTACCTTCATCATCAGACAAAGTAACAACCACCGGGTAAGCTATATCATAAATAAAGTTATAATCTACCAAACAAAGGTAAGATGAAACATAAGCCATTTCTTTCAGTTTAGGGTTGCTTATAGGTTCAGCCTTCAGCACACCATTTTCTGATGGATAAACCTCCATAAAAAAAGGCCAACTTTTTGAGTACCTAAAATTCACATGCATATTATCAAGATCTTTTTTTAATATATCCAACAGAAAATAATCATTTTTCTTTGTAAAAGAAGCCCCATCAACTTTTAACGCTTGTATATTATTTTCCAACCCATCCTTTATCGCATTTTGCACATCAACCACATTCCAGAATAAGGGAGTACAAGACTTTTCTGTTCCTGAGTAAGGCACATCTGGGTTAACAGATAAAACATCTATAGTATAATCTTCCAGCAAATTTTTTTTGTTAAGCTGTTCAAATATTTCTTTTGCAATCTCATACATTCTTCCATAGCTTGACTTAACATCCTGGTAAAATCTGTCAAACCTAAAATTAAAATCATCTACACTCACTAGAATGGGATGTTTAACCGTTACTAACACAACTTCAGGCCTAATTTGCACATCACTATCAATCTCTCCCACTGAAACATTCAACTTTTCAAACATTGTAAAGTTTAATGTACAATACCCAAGATTATTATTAATATAATTTTCAAGAAATCTTTCCATATCTTCTTTTTGAGGAATGTTTGTTTTTAGCAAACCATTTTGCGACTTGTACAACCAAAATGCTGTTTTATAATTATTATTAAATGTATACAATGTGCTTGAAAATGCCGAGTTAGGCACTGCATCATTGTTTGGCACATCAACATACCCCCCTTGGTAACCCATCAAGTTTAGTCCGTCAACGGTTGTTTGTTTAATACACGCCAGCATATATTCCTGCAGGGGCTTAACTTTTTGTGGCACTGTCAACGATGCTGCCCTTTCTCTTTCCCATTCGGATTTAAATATTACATCTTGATAATAAACCATAAGGATTATTGAAACCATAACTATTATACCAAGAACTATATAAATCGTAATTTGCCCCTTTTTTTGCATAAATTTTACTAAGTTTCCTGTATATAAAAATGTTTTGATAAAAGAATCAGGCTAGCTTTTTGAAAGCATAATCAATATGCATTTGTGTATAATTACTATTCCTTAGCATTTCTTTAATTTTATCATCACTCAAGCCTTTTTGCCTTGCAGTCTTAATAAAATTTAGGGTTGCATTAAGTTTTTCTTCTGATGGGAAAGGGTTAACTTCTTGTGCTTGTTGTGTTGACTGTGCAGTAGATTGTGTTTGTTGGGTTGGCTGCGCTGTTGCTTGCTGGGGTTGCGTAGGTTGCGCAGCAGTTTGTAGCTGTTGGGCTGACTGTTCAGTTGATTGTGGCTGTTCACCTTGTTGTGCTGTTGCTTGTTGTGCTGGCTGTGCAGCTGTTTGTGGCTGCTGTATTGGTTGTGGTTGTTGTTGCGTTGGCTGTGCAGTAGATTGAGGCTGTTGTGTTATTTGGCTCAATGGTTTTAATTCTGGCCCTTTAGCGTTTTGTATTGCTTCTTTTTTCAAATTTTCCATAAACTTCTTTTTACCCCAATATTTTTTAAATACAAACACACCAGCACCGCCTAAAACTATAACTATTATAATTATAATAAATATCAAACCAGTAAACCCTGAACTTACTTGCAAACAATCCTCAGGACAAACTTCTTCATTTTCAGTTTCTCCACAAACTTGATCGCCGCAAACATCTTCCGGCATTTGAAATTCTTCATCACTTTGTACATTTCCCGAAGATGAAGACCTATACCTATTCATAACATTGCTTGCCCCTGATGATATAGCTGATGGTGGCAACGATTCAGGTTCATTGCCCAAGTCATCCAATGACTGGTCAGCTGAAGACAAGATAAACAAATCTTGTGTCTGAAATTCTGCAGCTTCTTGAGCATCTACATCTATAATTACTGCAGCATAACCCACAATCTCTAATGAATTAGGAGTATCATCATCATCTGTTACAACATCAGGCAACCATGAATATACAAATTTCCCATCCTCTACTACCAAAGTCTCGTCAGAAGAGATAATATCAGAATCATCTTCAGCAATCTCTTCTCCTTCATCATAATCAATTAGATACAAGATAGCAGGCAAATCATTACACGCACCAGTTGTTTCAACAACCACATCAATTAATTCTCCAAAATTTAATGATTGTATTTCATTACCAAATGAATCCAAAAAATACAAACCTGTAATCTCACATGGTTGAAGGTCTTGCATATCATCCACATTGCCTTCATCTGTCTGATTAGTCTCATTGTCAGAATCTCTATCATTTTGCAGATTATCTGTATCTATATTATTTTCTTCAACATCTGGTGGTGTCTCATCCATAGGGTACACAATAAAATAATATTGAGTAGATGAGTCATTGTATAAATTATAATAATCTTCCAGTGCAGCATACGCCACATAATCAGGATTAGTGCCTTCTGCCAAAATATCAGTTTCATCTTCTTCATAAACTGCATTCCATGTCACTGAAGCTTCCCCGTTTGATATAGTACCATATCCAACGTGTATTATTTTATCTAGGTAAGGATTACCTTGGTCATCTAAATCTGCTTCAAATATAGAAAAATTAACAGGCTTGCCATCACATTCACTAATATCGCCTGCATAATTATCTATTGTTGCTTTAATTGTTACTACCTCAGATTCTTCAATTGAAACAAATTCTTCATCACTAGAATTCAAGAATGCAAGTGAAGAAATATAACATCCTCCAAAATCTATTGGACATGGATCACAACTACCACCACAATCTATATCAGTTTCATCTTGGTTTTTTATACCATCATCGCAAGTTTCAGGAGCAGGCTTACATATTCCAGATTCACAATTTGCACTCTTACAATCATCGTCCTTACTACAATCCATTTCATCATCACAGGCCTCACAACTACCACCACAATCTATATCAGTTTCATCTTGATTTTTTATACCATCATCGCAAGTTTCAGGCGTACAATCTTCAGGGCAAGTTTCTAATTTTTCAGAATCTTCACACACACCATTGCCACACTCCGGGCAACCTTCATCAAAATCCCCATCACAATCATTATCCACCCCATCACATTCCTCAGTTGCACCTGGATAAATTGTTTCATCTGTGTCATCACAATCAATCCTGTCAGAATACGTACAATCTGATGCACCATAAACACCATACCCATCCCCATCAACATCTACACAAGCATGTACAATAAAACTAGCTAATAAAATATTTACTATAAAAATATACCACCACTTTTTCATTTTTATAATAAAATAATTAGTTTAAATGTATTTAAAGATTTTGATTAAATTCTAATATT
>RFJO01000072.1 GCA_003694495.1 Candidatus Woesearchaeota archaeon | reverse complement strand
TATTTATATAATATCCAAGTTTAAGGATATAAAAAGAGTGTTCCAATATCATGGTGCAGAGCATAAAGCTGTAAACTGTTATGAAAATGAGAAACAAGTTACAGTGGAAAAGGCTAAAAAGTATTCTACATTGCATAAAAGGTGCGGAACGAGTTTTATACTGTTTGTGTTGTTGCTAAGCGTAGTGGTGTATTTGTTTATACCTGTTAATATCAGCTTTTTACAAAAATCTTTGCTAAGAATATTGCTGCTTCCGTTAATTGCAGGAATATCTTATGAAATAATAAAATTAAGTGCTAAGTATGATAACAAGTTTCTGAACATGCTTGTAATGCCTGGAATGATGGTGCAAAAGATTACAACAAATGAACCTGATGATGAGCAGCTTGAAGTTGCTGTGTATTCACTGAATGAGTCTATATCGTAAAGTATATTAATATAAAAACATTGTATAAAATAAAGGAGGTGAACATAATCTTACCAAATGAGAATAAAACTTATACTTTATCTTTTATGATGGATACTTTGTTGATATTATCAGGCATATACGGTTCTGTGGCTTATACGCCTTTAGTAGGTGCAATGATGCTTGTGGTATGGGTGTTCCTTGAAGCGAGAAGGGCAAGGCTAAGGAGGAAGTATGGGATACTTATCACATACCCTGCAATGTCGTTCCCTAAAGTATTAATAACTGCATTGATAGGAATATTGGCATTCATTGTAGCTTCAGCTTGGCTTAACTTAGTGGCGTATGTGTCTTATTTGATTGGTCTATTAACTTTATTTGTATGGTGGTATGTGGCTTATAGAATATATAGGTATAAGAAAACGAAAGTTAGAATACAGAAAATAATGCATAAGGATGTTAAAAAGAAACCTAAAAAAAGAGTCAACAAAAAAAGGAAAAAGTGAACGCCCTGGACACCACAATAGATCATTTTTTCACTATTGTTTTTAATCAAGGCAAAAATTAATGTTCAAAGGATCTATATAAATCTTTCTTTAGATTTTTATAGTGAGTTTATTAACTCAATAAAAGTAGACGCGCTGGCGCTACTGCAAAGTGTGCCGGAAGATGATTGTTTGCCCGCAGAACTTTGAGATGAATGATGGCCGAGAATGCCTGACCATAATATATCATGGCATGACGAGTCAATGATGGCATTGATTTTGTCCTTGAACTCCTTCTTTGAAACATTTAACATAACCATGGCTGCGATGTTGTTTAAGTAATACCAACTATCACCGGAATGATAACTTTTTGAGTCTATGCCAGTATGCTCTTTATGAAATGAAGGGTTATTTTTGTCCAATGTTGAAACGCCACCCCACTTGCACCAAAGTTTCGGCAGAACCTTTTTTATGCAAGGCAGCCAGTCGTCAACCAAGTCTGGGTAATAATAATGTGCAAGGAAAATGTTTGGCCTTATGGTTTCATCTTGGGGAGAATCTTTTAAATAATTCTTGAACAAAAAGAGTTCTCTAACTTTCTGTTTAAGTTCTTGTTCAAGCTCCCTTTTACCTGCAACCCTGTAAAAGTTTAATCTTAATGCCTGTAACTCAATCAGTGCACCGGATCTTTTAAGGCTGTCCATCCATGATTCATGCGGGTTGCATGTGGCTAAACCGTCATGGCTGCGGAAGTTTATTAAACTGTCAAGTGCTTCGTTAATTTTAGTTTTCTTGTTGAACCTTTTGTAAAATAATTCTAAACATTCTGCACATGTGTTTTGTGTGGGAGATTGGCAGTGTAAATAACCGTCTGGTTTAATCTGTTTTAGCAACCTTTCATAAATATTTGACACTTCTTTACGTTTGCCTAACGCTTTGACAGAAATAAGCTCGTCACGAGATTTGAAATAATATCTATTAGGGAATCCTGACAGAATCCCTAAGTTGTTGTCAACAGTGCTTAAAAGCATGTTTAGAGAATTTAATGCTGCGTTGTAAGCAATGTTTCGTTCTTTATTCTTAACAACATCTTTAACAATCATGGCGTTTTGCTGTTTTCGCTTGAGCTTGTTGATGTTCCTGAAAACGTATTGGCTTTCCTTTAAAACCATTTCTTTGTTTAAACCGGATGTGAAAACAAGTTTGGTGTCGTTGTCAATCTGTAACCTTAATGCAGAATAGATCTTACGTAAGTTTTCGTCGTTGTTTGATTTGTCTAGACTGTATTCTCGGGTGAACCATTCTTTGATTTTTTCGGTTTTAAGGTTTTTACCGGTTATGGCAACATAAACCCAATAGTCGTTTTGTTTTTCGTAAGTTATTAAAATTTGATGCTTGTCAATTTGAATATTGTAAAACCTACCCCATTCGTCGTTGTCAAGGAACTCACGACAATCGAGGTTTACAACTAAGTTACCTTTGTATTTCTTTATTTCATAAATGAAAGAATTGTAAAAAAATGGAAACGTGTATTCTTCAATAGCCTTATTATCCCTTTCAAAAATTACCGAAGAAAATTTGTTCACGGCTTTGATGATTTTGCCGTCTATTCTTAAATCTTCAATAGATTTATACATCAAAAACTTGTCATTAAAAAAAAACCCCTGGTGCCTGGACTCAACCTTTGTGCCTAAGTACAAATATCCGCCATTTTTGTTGCCCAATAAAAATTTTGCTGAATCTAAATCTTTACTAACTTTCTTTGTTTTCAGCAAGTGCTCTACTTTTAACATCGTTAACCTCGTTCATGATAAGGTCTTGGATCTCTTGAAGACGTTCAGGTGACGTAGCTTCAAAACGAAGCACAAGCACGGGCTGCGTGTTTGATTGCCGTACAAGACCCCAACCGTCTTCAAAGTTTATCCTAAGCCCATCAATAGTAAGGGGGTTATATTTTTTAAATCTTTCCAGTAGCTCTAAAATTACCTTTTTCTTGAGATTGTCAGGGCATTCGTCCCGAATTTCGGGTGTGGCGTACGTTTTTGGAAGGTCTGACAACATCGATGAAAGAGTTTGATTTGAGTTGGATAGGATGGTCAAGACCTTGTAAGCTGCATACATTGCGTCGTCAAAAAAGTTAAGTTCCCTGAAGAAAAAGTGGCCGGACATTTCGCCTGCTAACGCGGCGTTTTCTTCCTTCATTTTGGCTTTAATAAGTGAATGACCTGTTTTGTACATTATCGGTATGCCAGAATTTGACCGTATGTCTGATTCCAAAAGCATGGAACATTTTACTTCATATATGACTTTTTCATTTGGATGCTTGGATAATAAGTCCCGTGCAAGAAGGATTAAGGTTTTGTCGCCAGGAATAATTTTGCCTGTTTCGTCAACAACGCCAAGCCTGTCACCATCACCATCAAAGCCTAACCCTATGTCAGCTTTAAGTTCTTTAACCTTGCTTATTAAGTCTTTTAAATTACTTTCAACCACTGGATCAGGTTCGTGGTTGGGAAAGTTGCCGTCAGACGTGCAGTAAAGTTCCGTTACATTACAACCTAAGCTTTTCAAGATTTCGGGGTAAAATAACGATGCTGTGCCGTTACCGCAATCAACAACGACGTTTAATTGCCTGTTTAATTTAGGTAATGTGTTAAAAAATTCGTGGTATGCTTCAGTGATGCTTCTGGTTGATAAAGTGCCTTCACCGGATTTGAACACTTTGGATTCAACTAATTGGCCTAACTTGTAGATGTCTTCACCAAAGAAAGGTTTGTTATCTTTAATAATCTTGAAACCGTTGAATTCTTTTGGGTTATGGCTTGCAGTAACCATTACTGCAGCGGAATTTTCAAGCTTTTTTGACGCAAAATATAACATAGGGGATGTTATTATGCCTAAGTCGACAACGTCGCAGCCGGTGCTAAGCAAGCCTTGGATAAATATGTCTTTAACTTCGTTGCCGTGGAGGCGATTGTCACGGCCAACAAGAACTTTACCTTGCACAATGCTGCCGAAAGCTTTGCCAATGTTAAGAATTGTTTCTTCAGTTAAGTCTTTTCCAATAACGCCGCGAATGTCGTATTCTCGAAATATGCTCATAAGTATATCACCAAGAAAAAAGAAAATTAAAAGATTTAAATAATTTAGGTATCTAAACTAATTCCTCTTCTTCATTATCAGGTTTGGGCCTGTTTTTTTCTATACTAATGGGGTGAGGAGTTATAACTATCCAGTCGCCGGATATCCCAGCAATTTCGCCAGCAACTTCTAGGGTTAAAGACTTTAGCTTGTTTATCGCACGCCTTAAGTCAACAACGTCGTTGTTCTTTAAAGGTTTTATGTCAACTAAAACAACATAATTACCTGAACGTACTGCCTTGGAAATGTCTCTTATGTCCTCAAATTCGGTTAATGTGAAGGATTTGACGTAATATTTTGGCTTTGACTTTTCAGCTTCAATCTCAATGAATTCTTCTTCTTCTGGCAAATCTTCGTCTTCAATGTTCATGAATTCTTTTAGCTTCTTTTTAAACTGTCTCATTATCATCACCTATGTTAAAGTTTCGTTTAAGGAACTCTAGCATTGTTTGGTTGTTAGCTAGTTTATATGCACGATATGCTGAACTAAGGATTTCTTTCTTTAAATAAATATCGCCTAACCTGTTAAGTTTGTCTTTAGCGTCAGCTAGCTGGTAAGCTTTTTCTGCGTAAACTAACTGGTCGTACATTAAACATTTATCGCCAACTTCAATAAGCTTTTCACGATTGCCTAAGATGTTAAATACTTCGATTGCGCTCTGGTATTTTTCGCGCTTGAAACATTCGTCAGCTACCTTGTTAAGCTTATCGCTATCCCCGACAAGCTTGAACGCTTTGATAGCGTCAGTCATTTGGCCATCCCTTAAGCAAACTTCGCCAATCTCTATAAGCTTATCTTGGGCGTTGGCAAGGTGGTAACAGTCAATAGCGTTGCTAAGCATGTTCATTGAAACAAAACTGTCGCCGACTTCGATAAGCTTTTGCTTATTACCGGTCATAGTTAAAGCTTTGATTGCATCCTGTGTGCGGCCACGCTTTATTAGTTCTTCAGCAAGGCTGTTAAGAATAGCGTCCTTCTTTTCAGGGCTAAACATTGATAAATCAAGGTTGTCAAGGCCTTTTTTTAAAAGAATTGGAACCATCATGTCGCTGGTTTCTTTATGTTCGTCAGAATATTTTTCAACAAGCTCAGGAATAGATTTTGTTATATGATCTACCATCTCTTTTTGCCTCCTCTTTTATGTTGAATGTAAGAATAAACTGCCCATTTATATATATTTTGGCGTTTTCGGTTGAAGTTTTTAAGATACATGAATTTCTATAATATCATTATCTTTCAATTCATGGCTTAATTTTAAAACTTTTTGACCGTCAAACTTTACAGAATCACCCCATACTCGTGCAAAACGGAACTTGCTTACAAAGTCTTTGTGCAACTTTTGACACATGTCTTTCAATGTTGAACCTTTGAACATGATCATGGGAACGTCTAAGTCTGCAGGTTTGCCAATCTCTTTACAATAAACCCTTATAAAATTAAGCTTTTTGAATATTAATTCTTTTAACTCTTCCAAATGCTCTTTTTTGTCTGCAGAAATGCAAATGTCAGGGTTGACAGTTTTTTTAACTTGTTCTAATTGATGCGGCGTAACCATGTCAATTTTGTTTAACACTACAATGCCAGGAATGTAACGCTTGTTTCCTTCAATGGCGTCAATGAAATCGTCAACAGTAACATCGCTTCTTATGACAACGTCAGCATTAACGATTTTGTATTCTCTTAGGATATTCTCTGCAGTCTTTTTGTCAAGATGGGTTAGTTTAACTGTTGCGCCAATGCTAATCCCGCCTTTAGATTTTTTTGCAATCTTGACAATAGGCTTGGTTTTGTTTAATCTTATGTTTGCATCGTAAACTTCTTTTTTTACAATGTCTAAGTGTTCAGGGTGGAAAACGTCGACAAGGATTAAAACTAAGTCTGCGTTGGTGGCAACAGATAAAACTTCTTTGCCTCGTCCTTTACCAGATGCAGCACCTTGAATAATACCGGGCACGTCTAAAATCTGAATCTTGGCGTGCTTGTATTGTAATAAGCCCGGTATTACGTCTAGGGTAGTGAAAGCGTATGAACCGACAGGAGAGTTTGTGCCTGTCAAGGAGTTTAAAAGAGTGCTTTTACCAACTGAAGGGAAACCAACAAGGATAACGGTGGCGTCGCCAGATTTGCGTACATTGTAACCGGTGCTTTTTGAACCTTTGCTTGCACGGCTGCGCTGGGCTTCCTTTAACCTTGCAATCTTGGCTTTTAACAACCCAACAGCGCCCTGAGTACGTTTGTTGTACTTTGTTGTGCGAAGTTCTTCTTCTAATTCTAAGATCCTAGCGTCCAGCTTTTTGTTTCTTTCAAGCTTGGCCATGTCTTAGCTTAAATTAAAAGAATTTTATAAGTTTTGTGATAGGATAAGTTTATAAATAAATTTTATTTTATAATAATCAATGGTACAATTGCAATCAATATTTGAAATGACGGATATGTCGGCGTTTATGTTAAGATTGATTGCGGCATTAACAATAATTTTGCTTGGTTTGGTTGTAGGGAACATAATAGGCAGGCTAGTGAGGAAAATATTGCATAGTTTTGAGATTGATAAAGTGCTGGCAGAGCAAGGCTTGAAGTTTCCCCTTGAAAAGTTTATAGGCTCTATTGTAAAGTATATAACATACTTTATCGGGTTAATCTGGGGGTTGGCAGAGCTAGGACTGACTACAATAATATTAGAAATATTGCTGGTAATTTTGTTAGTGCTGCTAGTATCGTTTATAATCTTGGCGTTTAAGGATTTTGTGCCGAACATAACTGCAGGATTTTTTGTTCACAGGAAAGACGCGTTCAAAAAAGGCGATTATATAAAAATGAACGGCGTGGAAGGGGAAATCGTCGAGATTGACCTGATCGAGACAAAGATTAAAACCAAAAACGGAGACGTTGTGTTCGTGCCAAACTCTGTGCTCACTAAAAACCAAGTTATAAAAAAAGCTAAGAAGTCCTAGCCTTGGGCGGCAACGGCACAGGTATGTCTTCTTCTTTTGTTGTGGCAGGCTTTAAAGGTATGATCGTGTTTGAATCCTGTTTGATTGGTATGTTGTGGATGACTTTACGTTCTGTTTTTGGCGGGGATTTGACAATGTAGTCTTTAGGCATCTTAAGCTTCTTCAATTCCTGCTCAATTTCTTCTCGTTTCCAACCTTGTTCGATAAGAGCTTGTATGACTTTCTCTTTTGGCTGGCCGTAATATAGGTTATACTTTAAATAACAACGCATTTCAATTAAATCTTCTATGGGTACTTTTTCCATTATAACATCACCTTTTTAATGATTAACTTTGATGAAGCGCCGCCTAAGCCTAAAACTGCCTGGATTTTTATGCCCTCAAACGTAGTGTTTAAAATCGGGTTGGACTCGTTGATTGTGTTGCCTGTAAGAATGGCAAGTTTGCGGATTAAAACGTTTAAATCTTCGGGGTCGGTGAAAACAACGTTTGACTGAATTTTTTCTTTAGTGTCACCGAACTCTACAACCACAGGCTTGTTGACGCCGTCAATGTAAATGCCTTTCACGTTAGTGTCCTGTAACATTGGGTCAATCCTTCTAAACCCGGCAAGGTCGCGTTTTAAGTAGTATTTGATTTTTCTGGGATAATCTTCAGTGAACTGGACGTTTAATTTTTTGCATGCTTTCATAACATTCTCTTTGATGAACTCGTCGTTGTCAAGTATTTTATAATTCTTTTTGAAATCTTTCTTAATCATGTTTTTTACAAGCTTTAGCACAGCTTCGTTTATAACAGGTTCAATTACGTGGTACGTTAATTTGTACGTATTTTCGTCAGGTGCAACGTAAATGCCTACAGGCGTGTTGAACAACATTACAACGTACTCGCGTTTCTTCGGTTTTTCTATAGTTGAAGTTGGAGGTTCAAGGTTGTCTAACGAAGGCGGTGTTAACTCAGGCGCGTCAAGTGACGGCGGGGTAAGGTCTTGATCTTGAAGATTTGGGGGGGTTAGTTCTTGTGGTGTAAGCGTTGGGGGAGTAAGATCTTCAGTGCTAATGGAAGGCGGACTTAATACCGGGGGAGTTGGCTCTTCAGCTTTAAAACTATTTTTAACAGGTTCTTCAATATTAATCCTGTGAACTTTTGGTGCAGGAGGCAAGGGTTTTAATTGAACTTCAACAGCCTCTTTTTTTTCAACTTTTGGTTTTTCTTTCACTTCCTCTTTTTTTACTTGAACTTGTTTTATGTAAGGAGCGGTCTGGAACAAGGCGTGCACAAACCTGGCAAGGTGTTTGGTCCTTTCATCCGGGTAAGGTTTTTTCTTTACTACTTCAAAGATTTTGGCGATTAAGTCTTCCTGCTCTTTTTTTGTTCTGTCTAGAATAAATTTGATATTTTCGCCTGTCATCTAATAAAAATTAAAGGAATGGTTGTTTATTAAGTTTTTCTATATTGACGATTTTGGGGTTGTGGATTATAACATAAGATTATGTTATGTTGGCCTATAATATCCCTAATGGTGACAGACATGCACCAAAAAAAGGTGCAATTATACCAAAAAAATGGTAAGCTATTTTTACTATTATTCTCACTAAACTATAACTGAGACTGCATTCTTGGGGTGAACGCTGTCTGTTGCTGCTGTTTCTCACGAACAAATTTCTCAAGAAGAAGCAAACCTTTTGCAAGATTTTTGTTTTGTTCAAGCAGTTCGTCAAGTTTAACCAGCAAAGGATCTTCATATTTTCCTTTCTTTATATGCTCACCGGCTTCGCTGAACAAGGTTACCATCTCTTTCACATTGGTGCTTAAGGATTTAACAGAAACAATAAGGTCAACCAATTTGTGCTGTAATTCAATATTATGCTCGATTAAAGCGTTAATTAACTTTTCTTGTGCCGGGTCCTTTGCACTGCTTTTAGAAACCATTTTACTATTAAAAAACAAAGAATTAGAATTTATAAATGTTTTGTCTGGGTTTATATCACTAAACCATAAGTTTTATATAGGACTAGTGATAAGTGATTTTAGAAATTCTTAAGGAGGATGAAAGAATGACACAACAAACACAACCAATATTCATTATGGCTGAAGGTAATACCAGGACATATGGAAAAGATGCGCAAAGGAATAATATTATGGCTGCAAAGCTGGTAGCTGAAACTGTTAGGACTACGCTTGGGCCTAAGGGTATGGATAAAATGCTGGTGGATAGCATTGGGGATATTACTGTTACAAACGATGGGGTTACAATATTGAACGAAATGCAGATTGAGCATCCTACTGCAAAAATGATTGTTGAAGTTGCAAAAACGCAGGAAGATCAAGTTGGTGACGGGACAACTACCGCAGTCATACTAGCAGGGGAATTGTTGAAAAATGCTGAAAGGTTGCTTGAACAGGAAATTCATCCAACTGTCATCGTGAAAGGTTATAGGATGGCGGCTGCGCATGCGCAAAAAAAGTTGTTGGAAATTGCAGATGACCTGAAGAAGAATGATGTTGTAACATTAAAGAAAATTGCAACAACTGCAATGGCAGGCAAAAGTGCTGAAGCTTCAGGAGAAATCCTGGGCGGGTTGCTGATACAGGCAGTTAACCAGGTTGTGGAAGATGATAGTTCGGTTGACCTGGATAACATAAAAATAGAAAAGAAGGTTGGCGGAGGCATAGAAGAGTCTGAACTGATAAAGGGTATTGTGTTGGATAAGGAAAGAGTGCTTGAATCTATGCCGAAAAAGGTTGAAAAGGCTAAGGTTGCGTTGGTTAATACTGCATTGGAAGTTAAAAGTTCTGAGACTGATGCAAAAATACAAATAACTGATCCTAACCAGTTGCAGGCTTTCGTTGAACAGGAAGAAAAAATCATTAAAGAAATGTGTGACAAGATTATTGAGTCTGGTGCAAACGTTGTGTTTTGCCAGAAAGGCATAGACGATATCGCACAGTATTACCTGGCAAAGGCAGGGATTTATGCTGTGAGAAGAGTGAAAAAGTCTGACATGGAAAAACTGGCTAAGGCTACTGGCGCGAAGCTGGTTACGAAAGTTGATGAGTTGTCTAAAGATGACTTAGGAAATGCTGGCAAGGTGGAAGCGATTAAGCAGGGCGATGATGACATGACTTATGTTACTGAATGCAAAAACCCGAAAGCGGTTACCTTGTTCTTGAGAGGCGGTACGCAACATGTGGTTGACGAGGTTGAAAGGGCTGTCAAGGATGCGCTGGGTGATGTTGTGTCAGCTTTACAGGTTGGAAAAGTTGTTGCAGGTGCCGGCGCTACCGAAATGGAGCTTGCCAAAGCTTTAAGAGAATACGCTACAACATTGTCCGGAAGGGAACAGTTGGCAGTACAGGCTTTTGCAGATGCTATGGAGATTGTGCCAAGGACCTTGGCAGAAAACGCAGGCCTTGACCCGATAGACATGTTGACAGAGCTGAAAGCTAAGCATGACGGCAATAATAAGTGGGCAGGGATTGATGTGTTCAAAGGTAAAGTTGTGGACGCATGGAAAATGGGAGTGATTGAGCCTCTAAAAATAAAAACCCAGGCTGTCAAGTCTGCTTCAGAAGTTGCAGAGTTGATATTAAGGATAGATGATGTCATTGCCGGTTCTGGTGGTAGCAAAGAACCGCAAATGCCGCCAGGAGGTGGCATGGGCGGAATGCCGGGAATGATGTAATTTCTTTTTTTTATTCTAATATAAAATAAACTCTTCTGTTGTTAGCGCCTTTATTTTCAGCTTTAACCAAAGTTATTTTGCCAATTTCTCTAGTGTTAGAAACATGTAAACCGCCGCAAGCTTGACGGTCTATGCCAGGGATGCTTACAATGCGGATCTTGTCCACTGCTGGCGGGAGAATGTCTTTCAGTTTTACAACGTCAGGAATCTTGAATGCTTCGTCCCTTGGAAGTTCTTCAACATTAACATCAAGGTTTTGTGAAATTATTGAGTTGGCTTCGTCAATGTAAGATGATAATGATTCCTTGTCAAAGTTTTCAAGGTTGAAGTCTATCCTGACTTTGCTTACGTCTAACTGGTTGCCTGTGATTTTTGCACCGGTTCTTTTGTGGATGACTGCCGCTAAAATGTGAGCTGCGGTGTGAGAACGCATCAAACGGAACCTTCTTTCCCAATCAATTTCGCCTTCAATGATCTCTGATTCGCGTAAGCCTTCCCTGTCAACTTCGTGAGATATGTCGTTGCCAATCTTTTTTACAAATGTTACATTGTATGTTTCATTATTTTGAGAAGTTATCTTGCCGATGTCGCAAGGTTGGCCGCCGCCCTGTGGGTAAAATGCAGTCTTGTCAAGAATGATAAACCTGCCGTTAACTTCTTTAACCATTGCCTTGAAATTCTTTAAGTATGCGTCATTCAGGTAAAGCAACTCTGTCATGATATTATAGGAAAGCGAAACATCTATATAAAATTAATCTTCATGAAGAGATTTAAGTTCGTTAATCTCTTCTTTAGTCAATGTTAAACGATTACAAAAATCAATCGAAGGTACCATGAAGCTATCTTTGTAAAACACGCAAAACGGGTCAAGGATCATGCGTTTAAAAGTTGATACGAATTCTTCGTGCTCAAGACCTAATACGTGACCAACTTCATGCAAGGTTAAAACCTTGTCACGGTGTTTGTTTTTTGATAAACCTATAAATACATGGTTTGTGACAGGGTAAGTGAAACCGGCAGCGTCATTTAACCCAGTGCTGTAAAACACAGATGTACGGTTGTGTGCTAAAACGTATATAGAAATCTTGTGTTTGTTTAAGCTGAAGTTTTGATAAAGGGAGTTTGCAACAAGTACTGCGTCGTAGTCTTTTATAAATTTTACTCTATTTAAATTAAAGCCTATCCCTGCACGGTTATATTCATTTAATGAGGAAAAGATATCAGCCACGTATTTTGTCCACTGATCGTTGTCCTTATCATTGTCTTTGTCATCATGGAAACGTTTTAATTCTTCTGACACGTAAAGGTCTATGTCGTATGTAACATTACTAGGGTTGAGTTCTTTGCTGAGAATCTTTTCAAGATAACTAGTTTCACATTTTAACTCAGTATAAAACTTTTTATCTTTTTTTCTGTTGTAATATCCTTTACCAGTGTTTTCAATATAAGCAGTTGTTGAAGCTAAATTGTAGATGTTGCCTGTCAAACAGTAACCACATGTGCCTATCGTAACAGCTAATGCGCCTTTTAAGAGTTTTTTTCTTAAATTACTCATCAAACATAGTAATTTTTGTGCAGTTTAAATAATTTGTCTTTTATGCCTAAAAGTTTTTTCTTTGACAACCAATGCAAACTTCTTTTTCCTTTATCCATCAAAAGGGTTTCCCACTCGATGTACATGATATCACCTCCTTACTTATACTTATAACAAATTTATTATAAATTCCATATGAAAAAAAGTTATAGTAAAAAATTCCATAAGTTTTTTAAAAGACAATTTGAGATTTAATTGTATGTATCAACTAGTTTTTAGCCCGAGGTGGTTTTTTGGGAAAGATGTAATAATCGACCTAGTTACAGTGGCGGCGTTGTTTACAATATTTGTGTTCGCAATCAAGTATTATAAAATAAATAAAAATAAAAACTATCTTTGGTTTGGGATGGCTTTCTTGTTGATGGCGTTATCTTTCATTTTTAAGATAGCTACTAACTTTACCATATACTATAATGTTTGGCATGTGAAACAAATCGGGCCAGTGTTGTTTACCTATAAAGTGCTGAAAAAATCAGACCTGTTGTTCTATACTGGCTTCTTGATGTATAGAGTTTTGATGCTGTTGGGGTTGTATGTGTTGTTTACAAGGTATATCAAGCAAAATAATTATGTTAAAATATTGATACTTTATCTGTTGATAACAATTGCTTACTTTAGCGATTATGCTTACTATGTTTTTCACTTGACTTCGTTTGCATTACTGGCAATGTTGGCTTACCACTATTTTCAAAATTATCAAAACAGGAAAGTTGTATCAAACTTGTTGCTTTTTGCAAGCTTTGCACTTATAACATTAACCCAGATAATTTTCGTCTTCGTGTTTTATCAGCCAATATTTTATGTGGTTGCACAAATGGTGCAGCTTGTTGCTTATATTATGTTAATAATTACTTTAATAATGGTACAGAACTATGGCAAGAAAAAGAGAAAGAAGTGATATCATACTGGATATGCTTACAATAATACAAAACAAAGGAGGCAGGATTAAGCCGACTCATCTAATGTATAAAGCAAACCTTGCTCATAAACAGATGAAAGGTTATTTAGAAGATTTGATACAAAAAAATTTTGTAAAAGAAACTAAGGTTAAGGATTATAAATATCTTGTAATAACAGATGAAGGATTGAAGTTTATTGAAGTTTTGAGGAAAATGAAAGAGTTCGAAAGAACCTTTGGATTGTAGGAGGATAAAATGAATGAAGAAATAAAAAAGTTGACAACAAAAGCGCAAGAGTATGCTGAAATGATTGAAAAAGTTAGAACTGAAATAAGTAAAGTGATTGTCGGGCAAAATGATGCTGTGGAAAAAATTATAATTGCGTTGATCGCGAACGGGCATGTGCTCGTGGAAGGTGTGCCGGGGCTGGCTAAAACACTGATGGTGCATACACTGGCACAAACAATGGATTCAAAGTTTGTAAGGTTGCAGTTTACGCCGGACTTGTTGCCGGCAGACATTATTGGTACAAAGATATATGATCATAATAATCTTAAGTTTAATACGGTTAAAGGGCCAATATTCTCAAACTTTATACTGGCTGACGAAATCAACAGGGCGCCGCCGAAAGTGCAGTCGGCGTTGCTTGAAGCTATGCAGGAAAAGCAAGTTAGCATACAGGGTAACACTTTCAAGATTGAAGAACCGTTCATGGTGCTTGCAACACAAAACCCAGTAGAAAATGAAGGAACGTATAAATTGCCTGAAGCGCAGCTTGACAGGTTTATGATGAAACTAAAAGTAAGTTATCCTTCTAAGGATGAGGAAGTGGACATAATAACAAGGTTTACTGAAGGGCAAAAAGCTGTTGCACAAAAAATTTTGTCAGTTAAAAACCTTATAGAAATGCAAAAATTTAATCATAAGATTTATGCAGATGATAAAATAAAAGATTATGTGGCGGAAATAGTAGATGCTACAAGGAATCCAGAAAAGTATGGTATAAACTTAGGTAATTATATTGAGTACGGTGCTTCACCCAGGGCGTCGTTGTGGTTGATTTTGGGTGCCAAGGCTAATGCTATGATTAATGGTAGAGGATATGTTGTGCCAGAAGATGTGCATGAAGTCGTGCATGATGTGTTAAGGCACAGGGTGTTGATGACTTATGAAGCCGAAGCGGAAAATGTGCAGCCGGAAGATGTGGTGAAAGAAATTCTTGAAAAGGTAAAAGTGCCTTAAAATGAAAGATGTCGTTAAGCAAATAAAAAAAGTAGATATTGTTACGAAAAAGTTAGTTGACAGTATAGTTGCAGGAAACTATTATTCTTTGTTTAAAGGGCAAGGCATAGAATTTTCAGAGATACGGGAGTATAAGCCCAATGATGATGTCAGGGCGATAGACTGGAATGTGACTGCAAGGTATAATAAACCTTACATAAAAGAGTTTATAGAAGAGAGAGACCTGAGAGTGTATTTTGCTATAGACTGTTCAGCGTCAAACAATTTTGGTAATGTCGTGGAAAAAAAGAAAAAGGCTATCGAGATTGTTGCGTCATTGATGTTTTCAGCAGTGAAAAATAATGATAATGTGGGGCTGATTTTGTTTACAGAAGATGTTGAGCTTTTTGTTCCGGCAAGGAAAGGGAAAAAGCATGCGCTTAAAATGATTAAACATATGCTGGAGTATCAGCCCATGCATAAAACAACAAACTTGGCAACATCATTTTCGCATATATCTAAAATTCTGAAAAGAAGAAGTTTTGTTTTTATTGTATCGGACTTTTTTGATGAGGGTTATGTTAAGTATGTTGCGTTTTTGAAAAAACGGCACGATGTGGTTGCAATAAAAGTAAATGATGTAAGGGAAACTGAGTTGCCTGATGTAGGCTTGATACAGCTTGAGGATGAGGAAACCGGTGAACAAGTGCTGGTTGACACGTCTGATGAAGAGTTTAGGCAGAGTTATATGGACTTCGTGAATGAACAGGAAAAGGAGTTTGATAGAACATTTAAAAAAAATAAAATTGATTGTATAAAAGTTATGACGCATGAGGATTATGGTGTAACATTAAAGAAGTTTTTTAAAATGAGGGGGAGAAAATAAATG
This sequence comes from Candidatus Woesearchaeota archaeon, assembly GCA_003694495.1. GTDB lineage: Archaea > Nanobdellota > Nanobdellia > SCGC-AAA011-G17 > GW2011-AR17 > J104. Next base: position 9,883 of record RFJO01000072.1, on the reverse strand, counting down.
GTTGGGTTTAACAATGCATGGGTGTTGGTGTTCCTGTTAGCAATACCTCTATTAGTTTATTTGTACTATAAGATTATAGAGAAAAAGAAAAAGGCTGCACTGAAGTTTAGCAACGTGGCCTTCATTAAATCTGTGAAAAGCAAACAAACAAAAAAACCAAAAATCTTGTTTTACCTTTCACTTGCGATACTGGCGTTCATGATTTTGGGGTTTGCTGACCCGCATATACCGTTAAAACAAACAAAGGAAGGCGTAAATGTTGTGCTCGTGTTGGATGTGTCTGGAAGTATGCAGGCAACAGATTATAAGCCGTCAAGGTTGGAAGCTGCAAAAAGTGCGGCCGGAATCCTGGTTAAGTCGTTGCATGAAAAAGATGATGTGGGGGTTGTCATATTTGAAAGCGGTGCGACAACAGCAGCTTACCTTAGCCCCTATAAAGATAAGGTTTATGATAAGCTTATGAGCATAAAGCCCAGAGATGGGAGGACTGCACTAGGTGATGGGTTGGCTTTAGGCATAGATATGGCAACTTCTATACCAAACAAAAAGAAAATTATAGTGCTGTTATCTGACGGTGTTAGTAATGCAGGCGTGATATCGCCTAGTGAAGCAGTGCAGTATGCTAAATCAAACAAGATCCAGGTTTATACAATCGGTTTAGGCTCTGAAGGGAAAACTGTGCTTGGCTATGACTGGTTTGGGAACCCGCAGTATGCCGAGCTTGACGAGGCAACATTGAAAGCTATAGCTTCAGAAACCGGTGCTAGATATTTCAAGTCTGTGGATGAGAATACCTTAGAAGAAATATACAGGACGATTTCTAAGGATATCAAAAGGGAGAAGGAAGAAACCAGTATCAAAGACTGGATGTTCGCTATAGCTTTGGTGTTGTTTTGTGTTTATCTTTATCTAAGGTACGGAGGTAAACAGATTTTGCAATGAAAAAAGCAATATTTTTCGTATTAATTATAATGCTTGCAGGTGTTGTTGAAGCAAAAGGTATAACGTTTACGTTGGATAGTAATGAGTATTACTTTAACCTTGGCCAGGAAGCAGTTGTGACAGTGCATTCTGATAGCGGGTATAAGTTTAAAATGGACGGGTTGTTGAGTTATACGATAATGCAAACTATCAACCAGCAGGGGTTTCATTATTCAAGTACTAACACTAATGCAAAAACGTTTTCAGTAATGCCCGGAAAAACTAACTTAACTTTTAATTTTGGCGCGTCTGACAAACCTACAGAGCTAGATGTGTCAATGAGTTTTAAGTATGATGATAAAGAAGTTAGCCTGGACGGCATAAAAATCTTTTTCGTGCAGAATAATAATAACAAAAACGCTAACCAACAACAGGTTAAGTCTACGTCAAAACAAGTTCAACGTCCGCAACAGCCAAAACAGCCGACAACTTCACAGAAACTGCAAAATAATCAAGTTGCACAAGATAGTTCTGCACTAAAACAGCAAATGCAAAAACAAATGCAGGAACAGCAGAAAAAAGAAAACGAGTTTAAGAAAAATGTTGCTGCCAACAAAAAAGTTAAAGATGCCAACCAAATGTTGCAAAAGAAGGGATATAACATTACGGACGCTAAATTCAACCCTGAGTCTGCTAACACTGGCAGTTTTGAAATTAAGTATCAAGACAAAAACGGTGAGCAAGCATTGATGAGAGGTAATATGCAAAACGGAAGCTTAACCTCAATGCAAACTGTGATGAATAACATGAGCGGGTTGTTTAACAATGACGAACTGCAAAAGTTTGAAAAACAGTTAAACGGCTTTAAACAGAAAAATGCAAGCCTGACGTATGAAAATAATAAGACTAAGCTAAGGATTAATTATATGAACGATAAAAATCAAACTGCTACCATAACGGCAGATGTGGTTAATAATACAATAAAAAATCCTATGATTCAACAAAATAAGGAAAATAAAAACCACCTCATTTATCTTTTGTTGCTTCTTATACCATTTATATATCTATTTTACAAAAAGTTCTATAAAAAACCAGTTAAGACAGAAGAAACAAAAGTTGTGCGTGAAAAGAAGGTTGACCATAAGAAGGTTGCCCTGGAAATGCTTGGCACGGCTAAAAGGTTGTTTGATGATGAGAAGTATAAAGATGCTTACTCAAAGGCTGCACAAGCGTTAAGGTTTTACCTTAGCTATGAACACGGGCTAAAGAAAGAGATAACTAATAATGAAATATTGAGGTATCTAAAAAAGCATAAAATCAAGTATAAAAAAGTTAAACATTGTTTTGATTTGTGTGCGCTGGTTACGTTTGCAAAGTATACTCCCAATTCAAAAGATTTTAATATGATTGTTAAAATTGTTAATGAAATAATAAAAAATGGCAATTAGTAGAAGGAAATTTTTTAAACGCATATTTAAATATGCAATCTTGGCTGGAGGGACGTATGTAGGCTATAATTCTGGATTGAGTGGGGTGAAAGAGGATTTGAGGTATTTCTATAATATAATTCAACCTAAAAAGAAACCTAAAGATAAGCTTCTTTTCGATCAGCATTTTCACATGACTTACTATAAAAACAAAAATGATCTGGAAAAGGTTGTCGAGAAAATGATAACCGCAACAGATTTTGTTAGTGTGGCAATGCATGGAAGTTCTGTCAGTAAAGGCGAAACTAATTATGAAGGGTTGGTTGAACAAGTTAAAAGCCTAAATATGGTTGAGTTTAGTGATCGTTATGCAACAATTATAAGGAAAGGCGATAAAAGTACTATGCTTATAAGGTCGCAGGAAGTTTATACAATGAACCCTGATTACCCTAAACAGCAAGTGCATTTTAATGTTGCAGGGATGGATTATGTTAGGACTTATATGCAAACTGAAAAATTTCTTGACATTGCGTTCAAGCAGAGTGAAATGGTAACATTAAACCACCCCTATGCCGTGCCGAACAAGTATGTGAAGTATTGGTTGCCGAATAGCAGGGAAGAAGAACATTTGATAAAGTTAGTCAATAACTATGACCTGTTTGTTGAAGGGCATAACATGATGTGCGTGCTGCATTTGGCTGCGGCGAATGCTAAAGCGAAAAAACTTGCGTTTAATGCTGGAAGGGTTATGTTGGCAGGGACGGATACGCATAGAGCGAAAAGAAGGGACATGATGAAAATGGTGGGAAATGCTGGTGTGTTGATTGATGATTGTTCTGAGTTGAAGGATTGGAAGTCTTTAACAGGAAAGGAAATGGTGCAAAGGTTGGCAAATTATATAAAATATAGCGAGGTACAATTGTTGGACAATTATGTTAGGCCGTTAACTTTTTATAATGTTATGGTGAAACGGAGAGATTTATGGGACTAGAAAACATAATAAGTTTGGAGTTGTGCGTGTTCGATCTTGACGGCACGTTGCATAAAGGTAAAAGGCCTGAAAAGTATAGAGGACATTCCACGGTAGATTTTAGTTTTGCGCTTGCAAGGAAAATGTTGGTTAGGAATCCTTTATATTTGCCGAGGTATGTAAAAGGTTGCCTGGATACAAGGTACATTGAAAAGAACATGAAAAACTTAGGCGTGGGGAAAGTTGAAACTGACTCAAGCATGGTCGAAGTGTTCGGGACAGTGTTGAATGGGATGCCTTACGAACTTTTAAAGCGTGCGGCAAAGAAGTTGCCAAAGTTATCTTACCCTTATGCAAAGGAAAGCGTTGTGAAATTAGCTAGAACTGTTGAAAATTTGGCTATTGTAACTAAAGCGTTTGAGCCGTTGGCGTTAAGTTATGTTGAATGGTTTAAAGCAAACAGGGTTGACATGGACGTTGAATGTTCATGGTTGGATGTGAAAGACGGGGTGGTAAGAGGGCTTGCTTACAGCTATAATGAAAGTAAAAAAAATAAAATGCTAAGGTTGTTGGAAAGGCGTAAAGTAAGCAGCGTAACATTGTTTGGTGATACGGATGACGACCTGGATATGCTCAAAGCTACAAACCAAAAAGGGATTGATACAAAGGTTGTGGCTGTGCACCCAAAAGAGGGTTATTCTGATAAACTGGTAAAACGCGCAGATTATGTCATAAATTCATGGGAAGCGTTTTATAATTTAATATAAACCTCTCCTTGCGATCTGCTCAACATAATCTTTTTTTGCAAGGTCATCAAAATCTTTTAGGCAGCCGTAAATGTGAATAACCTGAGAATCTTCGTTAACCACACCCTTAAGCCTTGGAAACTCGTTTTCTAAGTTGCTAAGGCATTCTTCCAGGTTGTAAGACGGGTTTATTGCTAACGTGGCGTAAACAAAAACTTTGTCAAGGTTGCCTTCAACGTTCCTTACAAAGTCTTCCATGTCAAGAAATTTTTTGTCGATTTTTGCCCTGTACATGTTTTGAAAGTTCATCTTAAATTGTAAGTATGACTTAGTCATATTTAATTTTTACCGAAAATTTAGCAAAAAACTTTTAACTTAATTAACAGTTTGGTTATGTATGAAAGTGGTAATGGACTTGTCTAAAACAATTGAAGAAAACGCTAACCAATATTTTGAAAAGGCTAAAAAGGATAAAAAGAAACTTGAAGGTCTGAGGAAAGCTTACAAAAACACTATACAAAAAATAGAAAAACTAAAGATTGAAGATGTGCCTGAACAGCCTGAACAGAAAAAATCTAAAAGAAAAAAGGAATGGTACGAGAAGTTTAGATGGTTCGTATCATCGGACAAGGTTTTGGTTATCGGCGGGAGGGATGCTACAACAAATGATATAATTATCAAGAAAAAATCTTTGCCACAGGAAATTGTTTTTCATACAGATATAAGAGGCTCGCCGTTTTTTGTTGTAAAAGCAGAAAACCCGCCACAGAATACAATCAATGAAGCGTATGAAGCTTGCGCGTCGTTTTCAAGAGCGTGGAACCTTGGTGTGGTGGCAACCGAAGTGTATTATGTTAAAAGGGAACAGGTTAAGGTGGAGATGGGGTTGCCGAAAGGAACTTTTATGATATATGGGAAAAGGAATTATAAGACGACAGAAATAAAATTGGCCATAGGCTTGTATGAAGATAAAGTTATGTGCGGGCCTGTGGATTCAGTAAAAGCTAACTGTGAGCATGTTTTTATGTTAAAACCTGGCAAGGAGAAGAAAAGTGATGTGGCCAAGAAGCTTAGGCAATATTATGCGAAGGAATGTGGTGTTGTTATAGATATTGAAGATATTTTGTCAGTATTGCCGCCTGGGGATTGTGACATTGAAGAGTTATAATGAAAACATTTTGCCTAGATTATCTATAACATTTCCCCAGTAAAAATTTTGTAACCTTTAGGATGAAGCGATAGGCCCCATAAGGCATTATCTGAAGAATAAACACGTTCTTTTATGCAAAAAAGTATAGGTTACTAAACCAAAAATAGAAAGCTTTTTAAATAATTCCAGTTTTCTATCGGTATAGAATTCCAGCTTATATGTAGAAAAAATGCTGGAGGATATAACAAATGGGAAAAATATATGATGTTGATGCAAATGTGCTTGTAGACAAGGCAGCTGAAGCATTAAAGAAATCAGAAAACGTAGTGCCACCTGATTGGGCTATGTTTGTTAAAACTGGCGTGCATAAAGAAAGGCCGCCACAGCAAAATGATTGGTGGTATAAGCGCGCAGCAGCGTTGTTGAGAAAAGTTTACATGGTGGGGCCTATTGGTGTTAACAAGTTGCGTAGGCTTTATGGTGGGAAGAAAGACAGGGGATCTAAGCCGGAACATTTTTTTAAAGGCTCTGGGAAGATAATAAGACTAATATTACAGCAACTTGAGATGGATGGTTATGTGAAGTATCAAGAGAAAGGCGTGCATAAAGGCAGAGTAATAACGCCAAAAGGTATGGCTTTCCTTGATAAAGTGTCAAAATGAGTTTAGATGAAATTAAGCAAAGGAAGCTTAAAGAACTACAAGATCAACTTGATAAACAAAGACAAGAACAAGAAGCATTGCAACAACAAATACAGGTTGTTGAAACGTATGCTAAACAATACCTTGACAGAGACGCAATTGCAAGGTATGGCAACTTGAAAGCAGCACACCCTGAAAAAGCTGTGCAAGTGGCTGCGTTGATTGCACAAGGTGCGCAAAGCGGTCAAATACAGGGAAAAATAAACGATGCGCAGTTTAAGGAGTTGTTGCTAAGGTTGCAGCCAAAAAAACGTGAAACAAAAATAGTGAGAAAATGAGCAGGTTTATAAATTTAGCAAAGAAGCTGAGGTTGGCAAAAAAGAAACGCCAAACAAGGTGGGCGCCGTTCTGGACTGTGCCAAAGATATACGGGCAAGGCAGAAGAGTGCACCCTGGTAGACATACTGAAGTTAAAAGACATTGGCGTAGGAATAAAACCAAAGCTTGAAGGTAGTTAAAATGGAAAGGAAGTATATAATCCCGTTAAGGAAAGCTTGGCTAAAAGTGCCAATATATTATAGGTCAAGGAAAGCTGTGAAAGCGACAAGAGAATTTCTAAGAAGGCACATGAAGGTCGAGGATGTTAAGATAGGCAAATATTTAAACAAAAAATTGTGGGCGAGGGGTAACAGGAACCCGCCGCATAAAGTAGAAGTTCTTGCAACGAAAGTAGAAGATGAGGGAAAGGTTTACGTTAAAGCAGAGTTGCCTGATGCGCCTAAAGAGGAAAAGAAAGAAGTTAAAGACAAAACGTTAATTCAAAAAGTTAAATCTAAGATTACAGAGCCTAAACAAGAAGAAAAAGTTAAGGAAGAAGTGCTAAAGGAAGAGAAACCTAAAAAACAAGAAAAACCTAAAAAAGTTACAAAAGCGAAAGAAAATAAAGAAACTTCACAGGATATAAGGGCAACATTGAACAAGAGCGATAAAAAGCGTTAGATTGAAATTAAAACTAAACCTAAAACAATAGTTAATATCCCTATTATTTCTTTTTTGTTAAGTTTTTCTTTTAAATAAATTCTACCGAATATTGATGAAACTAAAGGAGATGCCCCAACAATTGCGCCAGTTAGGCCAACGCCGATTTTGTTAATAGAAAAAAATATTGTTGACACAGCTAGCCCTAAAAATGCTCCGGGTATTAAAAATGATGCGAAGTCTTTTCTTTTTGGTAGCTTAACTTTGTCAAATATATTAAATAACATTAACAAACCAAGGACAGTAACTGTTTCAACAAAGATTGAGGATGCTCTTCCGCCGAGTTCTACAACAATCGGTTTCATTAAAATAACGTTTAATGATAAAAGAAGTACTGCCAAAGATATAATGTATATGCTATTTTTCTTGATTTTTGGTAAATTTAAAAAATCGTTCACCAAGATTAAAGATCCAAAGATAATTATCAACGCGGCAAGTATCTTTAATGATGTAAATTTTTCGTTAAAAATTAGAACAGAAGCTAGCAAAACAATTAGAGGGTAGATGTTTATTAAAGACACAGCAAGAGAAACTTTTGTTGATTTGTAAGCTAAAAACATTACAGCTACAGCGCTTGCGCCGATAAAACCTTGCATAATGATTAAAAAAGTTGTTGCCATTGTGGGTTTTGTGTAACTGAAACCCGGAAGCAATATGGCCAAAACAATTATCCAAGCAATTAAATGAGAATAAAAGCTTGTCATGAAGGAACCGTACTTTGAAATTAATTTTTTGGCAAAAACCGGGTATGAACCAAAACCTATCATTGCGAGTATAGCATATATAATGTTCATTATGAAAAGATTAATGCTTGAAATAATTTATAATAACTTCGGTTTATGTTTTCTAACCCAGTCAAGTTTACTATAAATTTCTTTGCCTTCCAAATAATAGGAATTGTATTCTTTTGAAAGGATTTCTTCAAACGGTATCGTGGTATAACCAAGCTCGTTATACCTAAAGTTGTCAAGCACGCCGTGGCCTGGAAGGTTTTTATCTTTAACACTGGAGTAAAGTAAAATGTCAAAGATGCTGTCTCCCCTGGAACTTAAAAGTAAGGCTAAAATGCTATTGCTTTTGTCCCCAACTTGATACACAGAAATGGCAATTAAATTTGATTCATAAAAGTGTTTTGTTATTTTATATTCAAAATCTGAACTGCCATGCAAATTAGGTAGTTTTATCTTAAAACTTTTTTTCTTTAATGATTTTTGAAGCATGCTGTTTAACGGGTTGTAAATACCTATGTCCTTTAATAAATCATGCTTTGGCAAAAGGATTTCTGAACTGAAAAATTCTTCCTTGTTTTTTTCTTGGCAACCGTGTATAGAATCAGCTAAATTTAGCCTTAGTTTTAAATAATCATATAACTGAAGCTGGTCAATGATTTTTTGTGCTTGATGTGTTTCAAGGTTGGTTGATTCGAGCACTTCAAAAGCTCTTGACGAATAAATATTAACAGTTTCAAGAACGTCTTTCGGGTAAATAAAGTGGAACTTAGTTTGATCATTTAAAGTGAATGACCTGACAAACAAGTCCCAGGCTAATTTCTTTTCGTCTAGAGATAAAGTAAAATAAGAGTTTAATTCGTCAAAAAAAGAGTCTTTTATGGTGTAACTGTTTTCAAAGGTGCCAGACTCGCGCATTGAGTCAAAAAATTCGTTCTTTAATTTTTTAGATATGCTTGTTATGCTTCTTTCGTACCTTCTATAAAACTTATCTCTAAACTCTGTTGTCTTTAAATTGGGCTTAAACATTTTTGACGCTGTAAGCCATAATGGCATGGAAGGCATATTTGTGAGATTTATTAGCGTGTCTAACCCGTATTTGTCTAAAGAATAATAGTCAGCTTCGGATTCTTTTAATAGCTTAATCAATTTTGGCCTTAACTCTTCGATACGTTTTTCAATCTTTCTTGATTGTTTTAACAAAGTTTTGTCCCAGAAAATTTCGCTTGAGTCAAGGTACCATTCTCTACCGCGTAAAGATTTGAACAGTGGCAAAATCTTGTCGTCTAAATAAATGTCTATTATGTCCAGTAAAGAGGTTTCATAAGTGTAAGGGTGAAAAAGCAATTCAAACAAAAATGTTGACTTGTTTTTTGCCATGAAGTCAATGTAGCGTGTAAGATTTTCAACGTGGAACAGGCGGTCAAGAGTTTGAACTTTTGAATGTGCAATCTCGTGTGCTGCTGTAACAGAGTTTGGCCTTAATGGGTTGTTTGCAAAAATTTTGTCACTAATTATGGCCCGAACATTGATTATTAAAGGGAATGAATCGTTTACGTAGGTGTAGCCTGAATACTCACTGTTAGTGTTTGGTACTAGGTAGGCTTTAGCAGGGATGACATCTTCAAGTTTTCGGACCTTGATATCTTGTAACAAGTCGCCAAAGTCTACACGCTTAAAGGATTTGTCAACAAGCGCAGTCAGGCTAGACTTGATTTTGCGTTTTTCACGGATACGTTTTCTCAACAACCTTAATGAACGGTAACATTCTTTGGCACCGGATTCTAAGTAGGAAGCAAATATTTCAATAAGGTCCGAGTTAATAGTGTTGCCATAAAGAGGGTTGGTTGACGATGCGTGCGATGTTTTCTGGCTTGGTGTTATTAAACATAATTCTATAGGTTTATTCCCTATAACTACAGTTTCACTATACTCGTTTATGTTGGTTATTTCATATGTTGTGTAATCAGTTTCAATATAGTCTCTTATTTTGTTTAGAACATATAATCTTTTTAAAACTGAGGATGAGGGTTTTAGCTCTTTTTCAATTTCAGAAAGTATCTCTGGAAGTGTTTTTTTTAGCATGCCGGAAAGAAGTGAAACATTATTATTGAGATGCCTTTTTGAATTTTGGTTAGAATTATTAGGCATTATGTTAAATTATAAAGATTAATAACTATTTAAAATTTTTTGAAAGCAATGCTGTATGTTGGCATATGCTTGTTTGTTAGAGATGATCTATTTAATTAATAGATTCTATTG
>RFJO01000071.1 GCA_003694495.1 Candidatus Woesearchaeota archaeon | reverse complement strand
TACAAAAATTCAAAAAAGAATTTAATAATTATTAAATAATTCACACCGGAATATTTATAAGGGTGTGTTTATTTCCTCTTATCATGTTTGACATAACTCAATTAAAACGGATAAGGAAGCAATTAAACTTGACTCAAGGCCAGTTTGCAAAGCGTGCGCATGTTTCCCAGTCTTTGATTGCAAAGATTGAGTCTGGCAAGATTGACCCTTCATATTCTAAGGTAAAAAAAATCGAGGAAGCTTTAAATTCCATTACTTCAAAGACTGAAAAGTGTGCAAAAGATATCATGAACAAGTCTGTAATTTCTGTTGAACCTGAAGCAAAGATAAGCACAATCATAAAATATCTTAACAAGTATGCAATCTCGCAGATATTGGTTTTAAACAATGAAAAGTTATGCGGCATAATATCTGAAAGTTCTATCATAAACGCAATGGGCCGTGATGATTTCACTGGCCTGGTTGCAAAAGATTTGATGGAAGAGTCTCCCCCTATCATATCACAAAACACGAAGTTGGCAATTATTTCATCTTTATTGAAGTTTTACCCTTTGATAATTGTCTCTAAAAAAGGCAAGGTTGCTGGGGTTATAACTAAAGCTGATTTGGTCAATTCTATTTTTTAATAATATAAATCTTTATTAATAGGGTTACTATTCTACAAATGCGAGGTGATAAAAATTTCATTATATCCTTTATTAGTTAGGGCAAACACTATAGAAGACGCTTGGTATAAATGTTTATACCTTCTAACTGCCGAGAAAGGAGAACCGACCATTCTTGACCCGAACGGCGAGCTCGGTTGGCAGAGTTATGCGAGAGAGTACAAAGTATCTCTTGGCAGTTTTGAAAACCAAGAAATCAGGAGAGAGTTTGACGACATTACAATTCATATAAAGAACCCTGGTGCATCAAGGCGAGACTTGAACACGTCTCAAGGCTTGCTTCCTTCAATCCCAGAAGCGTTAAAGGAAATGGTTGACCCGCCTGCAGATGCTGAGTATGTGGACAATGTTTATCTTCCCTATTTGTTGACTGGCATGAAAGAAAGTTCAGAGGATTACACATATGGTGAAAGGATAAATTCTCCTATCGTGCGTATTAAGAGTAACAGTTTAAATATTAAATGCAACGATTATGATGTTAAATCATCTGAAGACGGTGACCAGTACAAACTAGTAACTTCAAGTTCAACCAACCTATCATTAACAGAGAATAATAATAACTTGACAAGAGTTTTTGAGATTGAGAGTGATGTTAGCCAGGTTGAGCGTGTTATAGAGATTTACCGTTCTGGCAACTTTAACACAAACCAGGCCACAATGGAAATTGGCTCGCCGTTGGATATTGAGTTAAGAGATCCGCCGTGCTTAAGAATAATCGACACAAGGGTTGACGATGAAAATAAACTTCATTTTAGGTTATACTTCCGTTCATGGGACTTATGGGGCGGCTTCCCAGCCAACCTTGCAGGGTTGCAAATGATGAAAGAGTACATGGTTTACAGAATAAATGAAGGCAATGATGTAAAAGTCAAAGACGGCGAGATTGTTGTGTCAAGCAAAGGCCTGCATTTGTACGGCTACCAGTTTGACTGGGCAAAAACTGTAACTTACCGAACTTAATCTTTTATTTTTTTAATTAAGCCCATTATTTGTTTAGCATTTTTTTCTATTATTGCAGGCGACCTAAACAAAGAAGCATAAGATTTAAGTTGTTCAACAACATAAACTAAATCTTCCACAGTAGGTTTTTCAAAATCTGCGCCTCTTGTCCTAAAAATAGATTTAACAAAATCCCTTGCCCATTCTTCCTTCATCTTTTTTGTCAACTTTTTTGTTTTTGCAAACTCCGGCTGAGTTGTTATGACCAACTCATGCGCCTCAGAAAAACATTTTATGATAGCATCCCTTACTTGCTTTGCAGTAATTTTTTTCTTTTCGTTGACCCCGTACAAAAACTCACATAACATTTATATTAATTCATAGAGAATTATAGTATTTAAATATTTCTGGGGTCTTTTCCTGTCTTCAAAAATTTTAGAATAAAGTATAACGAAAACAAACTTACAAGGCTTAAATATATTAGTAAAAAATCATTCATTTTTTGTTTAAACATTCGTCACATCTAAATTTTGGTATGTTTACGTTAAATGTTTCTACGACTTCAAACTCTTTTCCGCAATCATAACATTCAACCTTTCTCATTCTTTTTTGGTTAATTCGTTTGCTTTATAAATCTTTTGATAACTTCAGTATCTACGCAAGTAGGTAATCCACGGATTTGATCACACTCCTTTTGCTTATGGTTTGCCATGAGCATAACAATTCTTGTTTCAGGAATTGTTTAAAGAGATAGCTTTCTGGTTTATAAACAAGTTTGTTTCTTGTCATCTGCCATAGATTGAATATTAGCCCTGCTAATACAAATGCCAAATATCTTATTGTAAAATTCTTAGTCTTGGTCTTAAATATATACTTGTTTTGTTCTCTGAAATTTGTCTCAATTTGCCATCTCTTTTTGTATAAGAGATGCACATTCATCGGGCTTTTCCTTGTATTAGTCATAAAAACAAATACCTCATCTTCTATTTTCATGAATGTTAAATATACATTCACATTGCCAAATCTAAATTTTATTTTATCAGGCAATTCTCCTTTTTCATATTGTTTTACCAGTTGCTTGATACGATTATTTTTAACTGCAGGCATGATGAACGGCACCTTTCTTTTAACTAACACCTCAACTACTTCTTTTGTAAAAAATCCTCTGTCTAGTAAAAGCATATCAATTGTTGTTTTCTCAAATCGCTCATAAAATGCGTCTAGAAGCTCTGTAATCAACATTTTCTTATCATTTGTCAATTGGCTCACTGGCAAGGCGTTTATGAATAATGCTGGAATTACAG
>RFJO01000070.1 GCA_003694495.1 Candidatus Woesearchaeota archaeon | reverse complement strand
TAGAACCTGAGGAGAATGAGTTCGTGGTTGACTGGGCATTACAAAACTTTGATGTGTCATTAGTAAAGGTTAACACCATAGGGGATAAGGGGGTAACGTATTTTAAAGGTAAAGAGCTTAACGGCGAAATTAGAAAATGTAGGAGGTTGTGGCCGAACAAAACCCAGACTCAAGGGTTTTTCATTGCCAAGTTTAAAAAATGATAGATAATTTTGTAGCTAAGTTTACCTCAAAAGAGATTATGTATGAAAAGATAGGGGATAGTTATTACCTGATTGATAAAGCTATAACTAACATAAATTTTCCGTATCCTTTAGTATTTAAAGGTCTTTGCTTAGGTGAACTAAGGAAAGATAAGTTTTATCCAAGCTTGGCTTTGCTGGATGTATTGGCAAAATTTTCAAATGAAAAGGTTTATGTTAAAGACATTGGAGAAATGGATTTTGTTTACGGGAAAAATTTAAGGAAAAGGCATATTGTTAAAGTTGAAGGTAGCACGAAGAAAGGATTTTTAAAACTAATCATGAACATGAAAAATGAATGTTTGGGTTACGGGAAGGTTGTTAACGATTTTAGTTCTGAAGGTGTAGTGATAAGGAATGTTCTTGATAAGGGCGATTACCTTAGAAGAGAAATTGATTAAATTTATATATAAAGATGTGTTATGATATTATTAACATGATCGAAGTAAATTCTACAATAAAGGATTATCTTAATGTGAGACATAAAGCATTGGTTGTTGGTGTGTTTGAAGGACAACAGGCTTCAGATTTTAAAGTGTTGAACGAGCTTACCAATGATGAAATATTTGAGGATTTTAAAACAAATGAGTTTAACGGCGAGCTGAAAAAGATTTCAATGTATCATTCGAAAAAGGAGCCGAAAAGGATTATGTTCATCGGCCTGGGGAAAAGGGAAGAGTTTAACAAGGAACGGGCGAGGGAGTGTGCAGCCCATGCGGCGAAGTTCTTGCAAAACAGGAACTTTAAAGCGTTTTCAATAGAATTGTTTGAAGGGCTTGAACCCTATGATGCAGCGTATGCTATAAATGAAGGTATACAGTTGGCGTTGTATAATTTCTTATATTACAAAACAAGGGAACTTGATAAAATTAACCAAATTACAAAATATGAAATAAAGTGTGCGAAAAGTAATAAAAAAGATGTTGACAAGGCAATAGAGCATTCAAACAAGGTTATCAAAGCTGTGTACCTGGCAAGGGATTTGGCAAACGAGCCGAGCAGCGATAAAAACCCTGACTTGATGGTTAAAAGGATAAAGGAAGAAGTGAAAGGTACAACTTTAAAACTAAAGGTGCTGGATTATGAAGAGATTAAAAAGCTGGGCATGAACTTGATAGTTGCAGTGAACAAAGGAAGTGCGTACCCTGCGAAGTTTGTTATACTTGAACATAAGGCTAAAGCAAAAGAAAAAGTTGTGCTGGTTGGGAAAGGTATAACCTTTGACTCTGGCGGGATACAGCTTAAACCTGAGCGAGGGTTGGAGGAAATGAAGTATGACATATGCGGCGCTGCAACCGTCGTTGCAACGTTGAAAGCTGTGAACGAGCTTAACTTAAACATAAATGTTGTCGGATTAGTGCCGTTAACAGAAAACATGCCATCAGGTGCGGCATATAAGCCTGGAGACATATTTAAGTCGTACTCAGGCAAAACTGTTGAGATTTTGCACACTGATGCGGAAGGCAGGTTAATATTGGCTGATGCGTTGGCGTATGCTAAAAAGTTTAAACCTAGTGCTGTGATTGACCTGGCAACGTTGACTGGCGCCTGTGTTGTGGCGCTAGGTAATGAGTATGCAGGCTTGTTCAGTAATGATGAAACGTTGTCCAATAAAATAAAAAATGCTGGGGATAGTGTTTATGAAAGAGTGTGGCCAATGCCGTTGGTTGAAGAGTATAAAGATGATATAAAGTCGGCGTTTGCAGACATAAAAAATCTGGGTGAAAGAGGGTCAGCAGGGGCAATAACTGCTGCGTTGTTTTTGCAAGAGTTTATTGATTACCCTTGGGCGCACATTGATATTGCTGGCACAGCTTACATTTTAAAGGATAAGCCGTATAAGCCTAAAGGAGGGACTGGGTTCGGTGTGAGGTTGCTGGTGGAGATGTTGGAGAACTGGAAAAAGTGAAAAGTTTTAAATAACATTCTTTTTATACTAATTCTATGCTAAAACTATATAACACCTTAACAAGAAAACTGGAAGAATTTAAGACTGTTAAAGATAACATTGTCAGGATGTACAATTGCGGTCCGACAGTGTACAGTTATGTGCACATAGGCAACCTGAGGTCTTTTGTTTTTGCAGACTTGCTTAAGAGGTATCTTAAGTATAAAGGGTATAAGGTTAAACAGGTAATGAATATTACAGACGTGGGGCATTTGACTTCTGACAGTGATGAAGGTGAAGATAAGTTGATGGTGGCTGCAAAAAAAGAAAATAAGGATCCTTATGAAATATCTAAATTTTATACTGAAAAGTTTAGGGAAGATATTGAAAAGCTTAACTTTGATAAAGCGGACTATTATCCTAAAGCTACTGAGCATATAAAAGAAATGCTAAAGATAATTGAAGTGCTTATGGATAAAGGTTACGCGTATAAAGCTGGTCCTAATGTGTATTATGATACTTCCAAGTTTAAAGAATATGGTAAGTTGTCAGGCATGAAGGTTGAAGAGCTTGAAGCTGGCAAAAGGGTTGAAGTTGACCATAACAAGAAACATCCTTCGGATTTTGTGCTCTGGTTTACCAAGTCGAAGTTTAAAGGCCATCTCATGAAATGGTCTAGCAAGTTTGGTGAAGGCTACCCCGGTTGGCATATTGAGTGTACTGCAATGTCTGCAAAGTATCTTACAAGCTACTTTGAAAATGGTGAGTTTGAAACTTTTGACATACATACAGGCGGGGAAGATAACAAGTTTCCGCATCATGAGGCAGAAATTGCACAGTCAGAAGCTGCGTTCGGTAAAAAGTTTGTAAATTATTGGTTGCATGTTAAGCATTTGATTGTTGAAGGCAAGAAGATGTCTAAATCTTTAGGAAATTTTTATACTTTAAGAGATTTGGAAGATAAGGGTTATGACCCAATGGCTGTAAGGTTGCTGTTAATTAGTACGCATTACAGGCAGCAGCTTAACTTTACTTTTGCCGGCTTGGATGCGGCAGGGAAGAATCTTGAAAAGGTTAGAGATTTTATGCTTAGGGTTGATGAGATGAACGGGCAGGATGATGCTATTGAAATTGTTGAAACTGCAAGGAAAAATTTTGAAAAGGCTATGGATGATGACCTTAATGTGTCAGGGGCGCTAGCTGTAATGTTTGATTTTATGACAGAAGTTAATAAGATTAATGTTAAGGATAAAGAGATTGTTAAAGGGTTCGTGAACGATGTGCTTGACGTTTTTGGTTTGAAAATTAACTTTAATAGAGAAATTGATGATTCGATAAAACGTATGATTGAAGAAAGAGAGGAAGCGAGGAAAAGGAAAGACTGGGAAACTGCAGACAAAATAAGGGACGAGCTAAAACAAAAAGGGGTTGTGCTTGAGGACACTCCAGCAGGGGTTAGATGGAAACTCCTAAAATGAAAAAAACAAAATATCATTCTTGGGTTACAGGCAAGCTTCCAAAAGGGTGCCAGTTCTGTGTGAAAGGCAGGAAGGAAGTTGTGTTCATTACAGGCGTTTGCCCGAGGAAATGTTTCTTTTGCCCTATATCTGATGAAAAAAAGGATAAAGATGTTGTTTATACAAATGAAGTGCCTGTAAAAGATTTAAAACAAATCGTTGAAGAGGCAAGAATGTGCTCGAGCAAAGGTGCGGGGATAACCGGCGGGGATCCTTTGGCAAGATTGGATAGGACAATAAAAGTGATAAAGTTGTTGAAGAAAGAGTTTGGAAAAGGGTTTCATATACACCTTTATACCTCTTTAGACTTGGTAAGCCAAGATGTGATTGATAAACTTGAAAATGCTGGCTTGGATGAAATTAGGTTTCACCCGGATATTGAAGATGATAAGTTGTGGCATAGAATGAAGGTTAAAACTAACATGGATAAAGGTGTTGAAATACCAGTTATACCAGGTAAAGAAAAAGAAATAATGAAGCTTATAGATTATATTAAGGATAAAGTTAAGTTTCTTAACCTGAACGAACTTGAAATGGCCGATACGGAAGCAAACAAGGTTTTTGAGCATGGGTTTGTCGCAAAAGATGATTTGTCGTATGGTGTTAAGGGTTCAGAAGAGCTTGCAAAGAAATTGTTAAGGTATTGTGAAAAAAATACTAAACAGAACGTGCATTATTGCCCAGTAAAGCTTAAAGACAAGGTGCAAATGTTTGAAAGATTAAAGTTGAGGGCGAAAAATGTGGCAAAACCTTATGATAAAGTTACAAAAGATGCTACCTTGCTTAGGGGTGCGATTTATTTGCCTGACCTTAAACCCGATTTTGGGTATAATGATAAAGTTAAAAACCTCAAAAATAAAAGTGAAGTTATTAAAAAACTTAAAAAAATAAGGGAAGAGCTTGTTGACAGGTTTGGCTTGGATGAAAAGATGATGGATGTTGACGAGAAGAAGTTGAGGTTGATTACGTCAAGGAATATTGTGCAAAGACTTGCAAAATATCTTAAGTCAAGAAACCTTTATCCTGTATGGGTGGAAGAAGACCCTACTTATGACCAGTTTGAGGTGGAAAGTGAAGAGGTTTAAGAATATGAAGATCTTTTTAAATAATGATAGCTATAAAATATTTGTTTGAGATAACCGTAAAAAAGAATAATTACTTTGTTTCTTTTACAACTTTCATAATGTTTGAGACGAAAAACTTTGCATTCTTTAATGAATCTTTGGCAGGCTCTTTATTTGCTTGAGGTATAGGAT
>RFJO01000069.1 GCA_003694495.1 Candidatus Woesearchaeota archaeon | reverse complement strand
TTTATTATTATCTTCTTTAATAGTTTATGAGATAGTTAACATCTTCTTTAAACCAAACAGCAAGATTTCGGCTATGATAATCATAGTTCTTGTTTGCGTTCTTAGCTTATATTCAATAATCAATGCTTTTTTTGTTCACGTTAACGAGTTTGACTTAAACATAAATGGTTTAGATAAGGGTTTAAAGATAGTTCAAGTATCAGACTTGCACATAGGTACGATAAGGAACTCTGGTTATTTAAACAAAGTTATAGACAAAATTAATTCAATTGACCCAGACATGGTTTTCTTGACAGGCGACATTGTTGACGGCACAGCGCCCCTTCACAAAGACATTTTCATGCCATTCAACAAGTTAAATTCAAGAGTTTTTTTTGTTACGGGCAACCATGAAACGTATGAGGGTGTTGAAAAAGTATATTCTTTATTCAAAGGTACTAAGGTAAGTATATTAAAAAACGAAGCTGTTTCATTTGACGGCATCCAGGTTATAGGCGTTGAATTTAGCCAATCAAAAAACCACTTGAAAGAAGTTTTATCCGATTTAAATCTATCATCATCTCCTTCGATTTTATTATACCATTCTCCCACGGATATGGAAGTTGCAAAATCTTATAATGTCTCATTACAACTTTCTGGCCATACACATGCTGGCCAGATTCTGCCGTTTAGGTTTATTTCTATGCTTTTTTATCCCCAACAGAAAGGTTTGTATGATTTTGGCAAAATGAAACTTT
Source organism: Candidatus Woesearchaeota archaeon (assembly GCA_003694495.1). Classification (GTDB taxonomy): domain Archaea; phylum Nanobdellota; class Nanobdellia; order SCGC-AAA011-G17; family GW2011-AR17; genus J104. The sequence goes on along the minus strand of RFJO01000069.1, from coordinate 6,361 downwards.
ATGTGAGCCCCGGCACAGGAACTTGGGGTCCATATATGCGGCTTGGTTCACGAAACGAAATAACTGTTATCAATTTACTACCTTCATAATTTTTAAGGCTAAGGTAGTTCTGCCTTTTAGGACTTAATTGGACTAAGGCTTTGGTATTATAATACAAATATATCAATTGGTTTAAGGGATATTTTAGGCATAGAAAGGGATGGAGATTAAAAAAATAAAAAAACATTTAACTGTATTTTTACTCAGAACTTTCATTATCTAAAGCAACATTAACAGCTTTCAATCCTCTATCACCCTGTTCAGGGTCAAAAGTTACTGCATCATCATCTCTCAGATGCACTCCTTCCTTCAGTGCGCTTCTGTGCACAAAATATTCTTTGCCATCTTCTCCGGCAATAAAGCCGAAAGATTTTGCGTCGTTAAAAAATTTTACTTTACCTTTCATTTTACTTATTTCCTATAAAAAAACCCTAAGAATTCTCCTGATATATAGTAGTGAATGTGTTTCCTTTATAAATGCTTTGTTTTTAGCTTCGTTTTCTTTCCTAGTATTAAACAACCTTTTTTGCTATATTTTATTTCATAACAATAGTTGGAGTTAAGGTGTTGTCTGTTCCATTCAAATGAATTGCATTTTGGGCATTTGAGAATGTTTTTGGTTGTTGTTGCTTTCCATTCATTTCCGCAGAGGTAACATTCACATAACATGTTAATGGTTAAAATTTATGTTATTTATATAATGTTTTGAAAAGAACATTCTTTAAAGAATTTTTATAGAAAGTTAGCGCCGAGGGTGGGATTTGAACCCACATATCCCGAAGGAAACTGGATTAGCAGTCCAGCGCAATACCAGGTTATGCGACCTCGGCATATTGCTATCATTAGAGTAATTGGATTATTTATATAATTTTTGGATGTTTTTGTGGATCTCCAACCATCTCCCAAGTTTGTTAAATCTTATTAACAGTTGTTAAATATTTTTAACAATAAAAACTTTTCTAGAAATAATCTTTCATTACTTCACTCAAAGATTTCTTTTTCTATCTTGATACACTCTTCAATTTTTGCCCTTCTTTCCTTTCCGTATATTCCGCACTTTAGGTAAGGTATTTTCCACGCAACAGCCAGGTGCGAGATTGTAGCATCATACGTTTCTCCTGACCTGTGGGAGATTATGGTTTTAACATTGTTTTTGTGCGCATAATCCACTACTTGTTTAGTTTTTATTACAGAGCCAATCTGGTTTGGTTTAATGATAACACAGTTGACAGAATTAAATTTTATAGCTTTTTTTAACCTGTCTAAGTTAGTTGTAATAAGATCATCACCGCAAACTAATGTTTTTTTGTTAATCCTAGAGAATCCCAAGAAATCATTTTCATCTAACGGGTCTTCAACATATTTTAAATTGTAATCGTCTATTAATGAGTTAACAAAATCTATTTGCTGTTTTCTGGAAAGTTTGCGCTTTTTCACAGTCTTTGAAAAGTTATGGTATTCATAAGCATTATTTTTATAAAACTCCGAAGCTGCCATGTCTATTCCAAGGTTAACTCTTTCCCCTAAAGTATTCTTGTCGTCATCTAGAAACTCGTTCAAAGCTTCAAATATTTCTATATCGCTTAATTTGGTAATCCATGCACCTTCATCAGTTTTATGTTTGGCATTAACAACAGTTTTAATTTTTTTATGTATGTAGCTGTTAAGAAAAGCTTTTTCTTCAAATGTTTTTGCTTTAGGGATTAAGAGGTATTCTTGTATATCGCTTGCTTTTTCTTTTGTATGCGCTCCTCCACCAATAACATTCCCCACAGGCGTTGGAAGCTTTTTTGCTTTCGGGTTAAGAAACTTCCACACCTTATTTTCAGCCATAGCTTTCAGCACTGCAAACTGCAACGCAATAACTCCGTTTCCTCCAATGTTGCCTATAAGCTCATCAAACACTTCAAGCTCGTTAAACTCTTCAAACTTCATGCCTGTAAAATCATTATAGTTGTTGATAAAATCTACGGCAAAATTTATACCTTTGTTAGGGAAAGCTTTAACTTCTGTTGCGCCAGTAGACGCTCCAGAAGGTGCAGCAGCCTTATACTTTTTGTTCACGACAACTTCAATTGTTGGCTGGTTTCTTGAGTTTGGTATTACTCTTGCAAAGACAGATTTGATTTTCATAAGATATTTACAGTTTTCAATCTATAAAAAGATTTTGCAGAGAAATATATTTTAGTTTTTTTCTTTTATAAAAATAAATAAAAAAATTTAAGAAGCTTCAGTCTTAGTTTTTTCAGGCAAAGGCCTTCTTATGGTTATAGGCAGCACGCCTTTTTCCATTTCAAGCTTTGCAATCTCTACAGGGCTGTAGTTTATGGCTTCCAGTTCTGCTTTTTTCAATTTAAGCAGCATTGGCGCGCCCATTGCAAGTTGTAAGGCCCTTGCGCCTATTATCCTTGCCTTTTCATATTTCGTATAGTTTACCATTTTCTAAAGCCTTCCTTAGTTCAGCGGTTTTAGCTATAGCCAAATCAACCATTTGGATGATTTCTTCTTGGGTAAGCTTTTCATACCCGCCCTTTTGCATTGCGCATATTCTCCCCTTCTCTGTCACTCCTACAGTAAGCCTTGCGCTTGCTGCTTGTTCTTCATCTTCTGTTGGGTCAATCATAAGCACATTGCCCACTTTGTATACTGTACACTCTAAAGCATCTTTTTCAACTGGAAGTTTTTCATCGGTTCTGTTTTTATAATCGACAACGTCCCCTTCCAGCTTAGGCAACCTTGCATCTTTCACTGCAGCCAACGCAGCCAGTGAGCAAGCATCAAACAAGTTGCCTGCAGCATTTATCGGGTATATGTCTATGATAACAGTCCACGACTTTTCTCCTTCTTCAATGCAGAGTTTTTTGAAGTTAATTGAGCCTGACTCTCTTATTGCCCTGTCTACAACTCTTGCAAGTTCTATTGCATCAATGCTAGGCGGACCATTTTCGAACTTAGGCGAAGCCAGAGGCAACAATTCAACGTTTACCATGATTGAGCCTTCATCCGGCTTGTCAGGGTAAGGCTTGCCAAGTTCCATCTTAACCCCTGCGATAACTTCTGTATCTCCTATTAAAACTCTGGCAGACCCTTCTGCGCTTTTTGAGGAAACACCAAACTCTACAGTGATAGGTGTTCTATACTCGTCAAACTTTCTACCATCTGCCCTTTCCCCTTTTCTTGCCAGTTCTTTGATATAATCTGTTTTTATCATTTTTTATCCTCCACATATCTTTCCTTCAGGGCATTTTTTTGCACTTCATATATTTTCTGGCATGCATCTTTTGCCAACGCCAACGCCTTTTCAAAATCTTCTTTTGACAGATCTCCGTCAAGCTGCAGTAGGGAAAACTTTCCATCTCTTGGCGTCATAGCTATTGGTATATCCACTGCACCTTCTTCGTACGCTTCTTCTTCATAGTTAAGGTCAACCACAGGCGTACCGCCTACAAGACCAACAGATACAGCGCACACAAGATCTTTCATTTTAAGCCCGGCATCTGCCAGCGCCATTGACGCCGCACAGATCCCTGCACACCTTGTCCCTGCATCAGTTTGCACAAGTTCAATGAACACATCAACAACTGTTTTTGGGAAGGCTGATAAGTCAAGCACAGGCGACAATGCAAGTTCTGTAACATAACTTATTTCTTTTGATCTTCTGCTTGGCCCAGGCCTTACTCTATCTCCAGACCCAGAGAAAGCCATCATATTATAATGGCACCTTAGCCTTCCGCTGCTAGGATCCTGCAAATGTTTCGGGTGAAGTTCTCTTGGACCGTACACAGCAGCAATTGCTCTTGTTTTACCAATTTGGAACATTGCTGAGCCAACTGCATTTTTAACAACGCCAGTTTTAGCTTTCATCGGCCTAGTTTCTGTAAACTTTCTTCCGTCAAACCTTTTATTGTAACTCATTTTTTTGCCTCCTTGCTAAGCATTGTTTTTACCATTTCTGTCAAACCTGACTTATGCGCATTTTGTTCTATAAACTTTATAGCTTTCACAGCCAGCCTTTCCATGTCAGGCACAGTGCCGTTAATCCATATCCTTCCGTTTTGGCCAGCAACAATCTGGCACCCGGTATTTTCCTTAATCAATGATACCATGCTACCCATTTTTCCAACAACCCTTGGCACCTTTTGCGGGGTTATGGTAATCACCGTGCCTCTTGTAATCTTTCTTAACCCTGGCCCTTTCATTGTTAAATCTATGGCCATTGATTTGTTTACTTTTAACACCTTTGCGATTATGAAATCGTCTATGTTAAAGTACGTTGTCAGGTCTGCACCCCTTTCAATATAATCTGAGCTAGCGTCTTTTAATGAGAGCACAGCATCATAAGCGTAACCCACATCAACAAACCAGCTACTATAAGTCATATCGCTTACTCTTCCTATAACCACATCATCTTTTTTTGGTATGTATACTCCGTTCAAAGGCAACACTTTTATCAATCTGCCTTTAATGTACACAAGCCCAAGCAATGATGAAACAATATTTTCTCCATCTCTGAATGCTCCATCAGTTGGGATATAATCCATTCCAGAAGCCAAGACATCTCCTGGAGCAACGATCTCTTTTTCTTTCACTAATATCTCTCCCATTTTATTTCCTCCTAATATTTTATCTTTTATTCAATATTTTTATTTCCACATCTCCCTGTGACAATTTGTTAAGGTCATCTTCAAGTTCAGGCTGCAACCCCGCCGGGATTTCCAGCACTGCAACCAGACTTCCATCATTTTGCCATTCATCTTTTAAAAGTTTTCCATACTTTTTTAATGTAGGATAAGATTTCCCAGCAACATTCGCCGGAAGCTTTATTGCCACTTCCCTGACTTCAAACCTTAAAGGCAAAAGTTCCATAAGTTTTTTTGCCACATCTTTTACTTGCGCTTCAGGGCTTTTAAACTCGTCAACCTTCACTCTAGCTTCGTCCATAACCATTTCTATTCTTTGCAACGGATGCGGCAACCCAGTTTTCGGGTCAATTGCATTCCTGTGCAAAAGTTCAATGATCCTTTTTTTCTTTTCATCTCTAAGCTTATTTTTATGCTCAGCAGTCAACTGTATTTCGCCCTTTTTTATTATTTCTAGAGCGATTTCTTTTTCATCCAATGTTCCGAAAGATTGCATTAACGCATCCTGTGTAGGTTTTTCATCTTTTTTTACATCTTTAAATATATCAGTCGTGGCAAGAACATCGTCTAGCTCAACAATTTTCCCCTCTTTAAGTTCTAAAGCCTTATCACAGTCAACCAATATTTCAAAAGTTTCTCCGTTCCTTGTTAACCTAGCTATTACTGCCTTATCAATGTCGACCATAGTTTCACATCCTTAGTTTCTTATTTTCAATCCTTGTAAATTTTTTTTCTTCGTTTGTTATGTATACTCCGTCAAGCCTTTTCGCATCAAAATCTTTCCCTAGAACTTTTTTCAGGATGCCTACAGCCACTTTTAACCCATCTTCGATTGTTAATGATTCTTTATACTGTTTAACAAGCAAATCTTTTATTTCTTGCTCATACTCTCCAATGGCTGTAGCTTTAAATTCAAAGAATATACCAGTTGGGTCAGTCATAAATAGTTTAGCTTCATCATCTATTCCTGCAAATAGTATTGATACCCCGAACGGCCTTGCGCCGCCGTACTGCGTGTAAAACTGTTTTATGTCGCAAACTTCTTTAACAAGCGTTGCAACTTCAATCGGCACACCGTAAGTAACATTATGTTGTTGTGCCATTACTTGCGCCCTTTCAATTAGCACCCTTCCGTCCATTACAAACCCTGTTGCGGTTGCGCCAATATGTTCATCAACTTGAAATATTTTTTCAACAGATTCAGGCACTATAAGCTTATCCACCACTCTTTTGTCCGCAACCAGCAATACACCATCTTTGCATACCATTCCAATAGCAGTTGAACCTTGCTTGACAGCTTCTTTAGCATATTCAACTTGTAAAAGTCTTCCGTCAGGGCTGAACATCGTGCTTGTTCGGTCATACCCCATCATTTGATGTGTCATATCTTGCATTTTATTTTGCCTCCTTTAGATATTTTAATCTTGCTTTATTTAACGTACCAGATACGCCAACAGACTTAACTATTGCTTTTTCATCATTAATCTCTTTTATTAACGTTAAAGCTGCTTTTACTTTTGGCGTTTCTTTGTTATTAACTTTGATTATGCCTTTATTATTAACCCAATCTTTCATGAATTTCATATTAGCCTTTGCCATCCCATACTCACCTAAAAATTGTTTTATAGTTTGTATTATTACTTTTTCTGCATCATTCTTGTTTATGTCATTTGTTGTTATTA
>RFJO01000068.1 GCA_003694495.1 Candidatus Woesearchaeota archaeon | reverse complement strand
CATATATAGGTAGTGTTATATATATTCCTGCAGTTGTGCTTATAATTTATATGTGGATTAAACTTGAAAAGAAAAAAGTTGTGCCACTGGTTTATGGATTAATAACAACCTTTGTGGTAGTGTATTTAATGAAAGAAATAATAATGAGGCCTAGGCCATATATGGTGCTGTCAATTGTGCCGGTGGTGAAAAATTTTACATCATATTCTTTCCCTAGCATGCACGCGGCGTTAGCTTTTGCATTTTTGCCAACGTTGAACAGGATATTTAAAAATAAAGTGCTATGGAGCTTAGTTGTGGGTGGAGTGGCGATAAGCAGGGTCTACTTAGGAGTACATTATTTGTCAGATGTGATAGCAGGGGCATTAATAGGTTACGTAATTTCAAACCAGTTTTGGAAATTATTAAACAAAAAATCATTCAGGCCGTTTATATTTGTGAAAAATGACAGATAATTTAACGCATACATTGTTTTCATACTTTATTGGAATTATTATAATAAGGTTATTAAAACTTGATGAAAAACAAAAGTTTCCGTTAATCGTTGCAATGGTTGCAGGAAACTTGCCAGACATTGATTTTGTTCTTAGATTTTTTGGGGCGTTGTTTTATTTATCACATCATAGAGTTTATACCCATTCAGTGCTGGGGATAATTCTTCTCGCTGTAGCTTTAGCTTTGATTGTAAAGTATGTTTTTAAGAAGAAAGAATCTTTTAAGTATTTTCTTTTGGCTTTAATAGCTATAATTGGACATGTCTTCCTTGACTTGATAACATCGTTCGGGACAGAAGTGTTTTATCCAATTTCTTCCGCAAGGCTGGCTTATAGCTTGATACCGATAGTTGATGTTTATGTATTATTAATCTTTTTTACTGGTTTATGGTTTATGAAGATTGAAAAGAGGAGTAAGGTAAAGGTTGCAAAAGCTACATTGTTTATCTTTTTTGTGTTTTTAATATTTAAGGCAGGGTTGCATACACTTGCAAAAGAACAAACTGAGGGTCTAAAAGATTATCAAGATGTTGAAGTTGTGCCGCACTTTTTTAACCCGTTCGGGTGGAAAGCTATTGTGACTAAGCCAGATTATTATCTTATGGCAGATTTTGATTTGACAACTGGCGGGTTTAAGGGATTTGAATGGTATCCGATATTGGAAAAGGATAAGGTTGAAGCGTCAAAAGAATCTGTGTTTGTTAGACAATTTCTTGAGTTTGCAAAAAGCCCCTATCCAATAGTTGAAGGAAATAAAGTTACATGGATCGATTTAAGAGTAACAGAGGGCAAGTTTACTGGAATGAAAGCTGTTGTTGATCTTGATGAAAATAATATATTAAAAAAATCGGAGTTTGGACTATGAAGGCTGTAATATTTGATTTGGATAATACGCTTGTTGACTTCTCTAAATTAAGAGAGATGTCAAGAAAGGCTGCAATGGACGCAATGAGAGATGCAGGGTTGAAGATTAGCATAAAAAAAGCTGACCAAATCCTGACAAGGCTTGAAATGAAATATGGAACGGAGTATGGAGAACTATTCCAGCTTTTTCTTAAAGAAGTAATGGGGAAAATTGATTGGAAGATTTTAGCTAATGCCATTAATGCTTATAGAAAGATGAGGTCAAGTTTTCTGGAACCTTACCCAGGAGTTGTTTCAACGTTGATTAAGCTTAAACAAATGAATCTGAAATTGGCTATTGTCTCAGATGCGCCAAGGTTGAGAGGATGGCTAAGGTTAGCGGCGATGAATCTTGAACCGTTCTTTGACGTAGTAGTCTTTCATGATGATACAGGGGTGCTAAAGCCAAATAAGAAAACGTTTATGAAGGCCTTGAACAAGATGAAAGTTAAACCAGAAGAATGTTTGATGGTGGGTGACCATTACCAAAGGGATATGGTTGGTGCAAAAAAAATAGGTATGAAGACTTGCCATGCACGGTATGGCTATATACCTGGATGGAGCGGGAATGTTGTGAAAAATTTTAAACCTGATTATGTTATAGACTCAATTGAAGAATTGTTGGAAATACTTTGATATTAGAAAGATTTATAACAATAAATCTTTATTGATATACTATGCCGGAAAAAGAAATATTGAACCTGATTAAACCAACGAAAGAAGAGGAGAGAAAGCTTAAAGAGAAAGCAAAAGATGTTATTGAGAAAGTCAAGATTAAAAATGTTAAATTGGAATTGGGCGGCTCGGTAGCAAAAGGAACTTGGTTGAAAGGCAACCATGATATAGATATATATGCAAAGTTTGATTTGAAATATAAAGGCCATGACATATCAAGCATACTTAAAAGAAAACTTGAGAAATTTAAATTTTCAACATTGCACGGTAGCAGGGACTATTTTCAAATTAAAAAAAGAAATTATGTTGTGGAGATTGTCCCAATATTAAACATAAAAAATGTAGCACAAGCAGAAAATATAACAGATGTCTCTCCTTTTCATGTGAAATGGGTTAGGAAGCATAAGGAATTGGCTGATGAGATGAGACTGGCAAAAGCGTTCTGTAAGGCTAATAAGTTGTATGGTGCAGAGTCGTACATAAAAGGATTTTCTGGATATGTCCTAGAAATACTTATAGTGAATTATGGTTCGTTCAGAAATTTGCTAAAAGCGTCTTTAGATTGGAAAAATAAGGAAGTTATTGATGTTGAAAACTATTATAAAAACAATGATGCGATGAGAGAGCTTAATGTGTCCAAAACAAAATCGCCTTTGATAGTTATTGATCCTGTGCAAAAAGAACGTAATGCTGCAGCAGGGTTGTCACTTGAAAAGTTTAACTTGTTCAAAAAGATAGCTAAAGACTATCTCAATGGACCTTCTGTGAAATATTTCCTGAGAGAAAAATTAACATTGAAAAAAATTAAACAAGTTGCAGGTAATAATAAACTAATAGTCGTTCAAGCGAAAACTTTGCAAGGGAAAAAAGATGTTATAGGTGCTAAACTATTGAAAGTTTTTACTCATTTGAAAAAGCATCTTATTTTAAACGACTTTAAATTGCTTGATTCGGGTTGGGAGTGGGATGAAAATGTTATGTTCTATTTTGTGCTTGATAAGAAAATGTTGTCAAAAACAAAAAAACATTTTGGACCGCCAAGGAATTCTAAAAGGTTAAATGACTTTAAACAAAAATGGGCAGGGAAAAGAATATGCTATAAGAATAATTTTGCTTATGTAGTTATTGATCGTAAGTATAGGTTGCCAGAAGAGTTGGTTAAAAAGTTAATAAAAAGCGAGTATGTTACTTCTAGGGTTAAATCAGTTAACTTAATCAAGCTCTAACAATTGCCCGTCACGAAGTAAATGAATGTTCTGTCCAAGGACATAACCCATGCTTGAAGCTAACTCAGACATAGGCGTTGTCTGTTCTAAGCTGCCGTGGGATGGAATGATGTGTTTTGGTCTGACTAACTCTATTAAATCACGATGGTCTTCTTTTGCACCGTGGCCGGAAACGTGGATGTCTTTGAAAAGTCTGCAGCCTTTACGAACTAACTTTTCTTCAAGCATGGCACGGTTGGCCATGTTTATTGGTGCAGGGATCGTTTTGCACGAAAAAATAACGTGGTCGCCTTCTTCAAACTTGAAAGGCATGGTAGAATCTGCCATTTTTCGCAAAATTGAGCCGGGCTCAGCTTGGTTGCCAGTGCACACAACTAAATACTTTTTTTTGTTTTTATTGATTTCTTTAAGCTTTCTCTTAACTCTGTTTGCATAACCTATCACTTCGCTTTTCTTTGAAAAACTAATCAAGTTTAAAGCTTCTGCCGCAGAAATGTATTTCTCAAGACTTCTACCCAGAAAAACAACTTTTCGCCCAAGCTTTGTGCCCATATCAAGTATAGACTGTAAGCGGGCAATGTGAGATGCAAATGTTGTGACAATGATGGCGCTGTTTTCGTTTTTTACGCCAAGCAAGACGTCTTTAAGCATTTCCCTGGCAACCCTTTCTGAAGGGGTTTTCATAGCCTTGGATGAGTATAAAGCGTCAGCGATAAGAACCTTAACTGAACCAGTTACTCCTAGCTTTTTGAGCCGGTCATAGTTTGGCTTTTTACCTAATGTGGGATGGTTGTCAAACTTGTAATCGTTGCAGTAAAGTACAACACCTTCAGGTGTGTGTAATGCTATCATAACAACTTGCAAAGTTGAATGTGTTGCGTTGATGAATTCAAGAGTGAAGTTTTCTGACAACTTTATTTTAGAATTAGCTGTCATGACTTTTAAAGGGTTTTTAAGCTTGATTTTTTCATCTTTAAGAATTCTTCTAAGGACTTCAATCGTGTATGGTGTGCCAATTATCGGAGCATCGTAGTATGATGCAAGGTAAGGCATTGCGCCAATATGGTCTAAGTGGCAATGCGTGGTTACAATGGCTTTAACGTGCATTCGCCAGGATTCTATAACAGAAATGTCAGGCACAGCTCCAATCTCGATCATGTCGTCTTTTGTTAAGCCTTCCCTTGAACCTTCTTCTTCCTCGTAACTAATAATCTTTGGCAAAAATAAGCCCATGTCAAGGATTATAACTTCATTGTTGTACCTAACTGCTGTCATGTTCTTGCCGACTTCACTATAACCGCCAACTGCACAAATTTCTAACACCATAAAAAATATAAAAATACTAAAATCATTTAAACTTTTCGCTAAAGT